>JBFWRA010000315.1:0-5702 GCA_050249155.1 Isosphaeraceae bacterium
AAGGCTTCCAGGTGTTCGCCGATGGGCCTGGAGTCGTGTTCGCGGTACTTCAGGGCCCGCGGATAGATCAGGACCTCACGAACCCGGATCGATTCCGCTTCCATGGCCGCGCCGAGTTGCTAAGCGATCCGTTTGTCGGTCCCGGCCTTGCGTTCGCGATTCACTCCGGCCGGATCGACCCAGCGGGCATACCAGTTCTCACCGCGTTTTCGTACAGTGGCCATGTGCTGATCTCCCTCTCACTCAGGGGTTCAGTTCAGGGGGTCGGGAGCGTTCCCAGCGCTCCCGGTCCCCGACTTCCGCATGGTGCCTCGGTTCACACGGTGCGTCCAGTTTGATTTCTGCTTTGGTTTTTTGTTCGGCACGTCGTGTAGGCTGGGTTTCGCGTCGACGCGTGGCGTTTTGCCGGTCCCGTCCCTTTTATTGGGGAACCGCAAAACCCTCCCATCTTATGAACGATCGCTGATGATTTCGGCGAGTCTGCCCAGATCGCGACAGGGGCCGGCGGACTCGATTCCAGGTTCAGGGCCAGCCCCTCCCCAGCGTTGGACGCGAAGCTCCTCCCATTCAGTCTCACGTGCGAGGTGACGGAGCAGCGGGGTTCGGAACGTCACGAGGGCTTGTCGGATCGCTGGCGTGATCGCGCCCTCAGTCGCGTCGACTCGTAGCCTGACTTCCAGGCGAATCCCCAGCGCTTCCGTGCATGCAAGCAATTCGGGGAGAGTCATAGCTCGAACACCTCCCGCCCCGGGATGGGCGAACCAGTCAGTGCGGGGGGAACACCGTAGCGTAGCGCGCGACCGTCGCGCGGCGGGTCTTCTTGGGCCGGTTGCGCGCGTTGAGTCGGTTCCTCCCCCGGGTTGACTGCCTCGATGCGAAGCCGTCGCTCGCGATCGACCTCGAACGTCAGGTGCCATCCCAGGGCGCGGAGCGCGGGCGCGACTCGTCTCAGCGCGCCGGACAGGCCACGCGCCGACTTCGGCCACCGATCCCTCGGAACGCGGTCGGAGGTCGCACGGTTGAGTTCATCGAGAAGCCCCTGAGTCTTGCCCTCCCAGGCCCCCCGACCTCGCATGAAGTCTTGAAGCGCGGTGGCGACCGGTGAATCCTCCAGGATCGCCTCGATGGCTCGCCTCCGATTGGCCTGGTAGACGTCCATGAAGGTGCCTGGGGGCTCCGCCATCGCGCGAGCGACCGCTTCCCCCCAGATCGCGAAATCGGCCATGCGGGGCAGACGTTCCAGGTGGATGGTCGGACGAAGCCGCAACGCCGCGGCCATCGTCGTCAGGATCGCGCCGAAGATCCGCCCACGCTGATGGTTGAACCGCTCCCAGAACACCGATTCGGTCTGCCGTCCGACCTCTGGGATCGTCGGCAAGTGGAGGAACAGGCAACGGTCGGCGAGGTCGCCACGGCGCGCCAGATCCTCGATGCCGGTCAGGATCACCGGTCGCTGGGCATCGAGGAAGGTCTCTTCGGAGTCGGTGTACAGCTGCCTCGTTGCGAACCCGCCACCGGTCGCGAGTCGACAGAGGCAGTCTGACATCCATGATGGAACATGCGACAAATTATCCAATGCGACGATCCAGGAATTCGTCGCGCTCACCATGAGGTCGCGGGCTTCCTTCGGCTCGGATCGGAGCAAGCTCGCGTGTGGATCGATCAGCGACCTCAACAGCCTGGCGAGGCTCGATTTCGCCGAACCCTGCTCTCCGCTGATCGCGAGAACCGGATAGGGGCCGGCTGGCAAGAGCGCGGCCGTGATCCAGGCGACGGCCAGAACGAAGTCTCTCGGGACGACGTTGGCGAACGTGAGAAGGTCGTGAATCGGTCCGCCGGGATCGGGCGTGGGCAAGGCCCGAAGCCCGTTCGGCCGTCGGAATTGAACCGGGGGGTTCGCGACGATCCGCCACCCGTCGGGACGGACGTGAACCGCCCTCCAGGAATCGTCGCCCAGATCGACAAAGACGCCTCCCTGCCCGTCCGGAGCGATCCGAACGAAGACCTCGCCAGGGCGGCCGTCGAATTGGGCGCGGGCCTCCAGAACGCCGATGGTGGCCTGCATGGCGTCGGAGGTCGGGGGCTTGCCGCACTGGTGATAGAACGCTCGGGTGAGCCATCGCTTGAACCCAACGGATCGAATTTCGTGGATCTCGTTGTGATCGCCGATCGGCACGCGAGCGAACGCCTTGCCATCCGGGGTCCGGGTCAGGTCCACGACCGAAGCCAGACGCAAAAGCGCCTCGGCCTGGGTTTCACCCGCGACAGGGCCGGAAGGCGAGGGTTCGCGTGTAACTGGCGAGGTCCACTCGGGGAGGTTGCTCCTCAACCAGATCAAGCTCAGTTCTGGCGTGTCCCACTCGACCGGGAACGTGAGTCGGCGGCCGGGATAGGCCCGGAGCAAGACCTCGTTGGGCGCGTCGCCCAAGTGGTTGAGAGCACACTGGACGCGATCCCGAGCCTCGGATGACGCATCGGAGCCTACCAGCGCGATCGTGTCCCTGAAATCCACGAACGATTCCACGTCGGCCGGGTCGAGCGCGAGCACGTCGGCGGCGCGGTGAGCCTGGACGTCGGGCAGGGCCGCGCCGAGCGCGAGCACGTCGTCCTCGTTATCGACGATTATCAATGGGTTCACTTGCCGCCCCCTTTCTCGACCCATTCGATTATGTCGATGGGTTTCCAGCGGGGCAAGCGGCCGATCCTGGCGCATGGGCGGGGCAGCGCGCCGGACGCGATCAATCGCTCAACCCCGCGCCGAGAGACGCACAAGTATGTGGCGATATCAGAGATGGTCCACAGCGGCGCGGCGTTCTCGACGCGCGGGGACTGTCCGTCCGCGCTGGGCGCGGTGTACAATGATTTACGCACGAATTGCGCTCCCTTGAGCCCCGCACGCCGCTGACTTCCGGCGTGCGGGGTTTCGATTGGTAGGCCGAAGTGACGTGAGATGGGGTAGTGACTATCGACGCGCGGCTTCGATGAACCGCGCGAGCGCCTCGGCGGACGTGTAGACTCGTCCACCCACCGCGACCGTTTCGAGGGTCGCCCCGCGAACACCAGTCTTCCGCCATCGCCAGACCGTCGAAGCGTTCACACGAGGCGCGCCCTCAGGTCGTGGGACGTGGTCCGGAACTTCGCCGAGTGGGATCAGGGTCTCTGCCGTGAGCGGGTTCATTCTCGGACTCCAGATGGGTGGCGGCGCACCGCCTCTTTGATTGTATACCCCTATACCGGCATATAAGCAGTCTCAGATATTGCGATTCTGTTGGATTTATGGCGAATCGTCGCGACGCAACCCATTGCAATCTGGGGTCTTGCATTTTCATTCGCCGAGACTCACAACGCCCGGATCGACCGCGCGGCGGTTGCGCGCGTCGATACGGTGTCCCGGCCCTGCGGACTGGTTCGTCGCCCCCGGAGAATCGGCGGCGCGACGATCACGCCCGGGAATACCCCCTCAACCCTGGCGATCTATTCGCGAGGAAGAGACGCGCTCGTCTTGTCAGCCCGCATCCCCAGCAAAAACGCTAGATCCCCGGTCATCGGCATGGCTGGCAACGCCGGGGTCGTCAGCCTGACCCATCACCTCGCTTGGATATGGCAGAGTTTGCGCGCACGATCGTGAGAAGCGCTTGCTTGATGGGGTCGGACAACGTCGCCCATGCTTGCATCACTTCGAGAAGGTCGGTGGGCAAGGAGTGGGATGCGGGATCGTCGATGTGACGCGAACTCGTTGCGCGGACGGAACTTGCGCGGCGACGCCTCGGGGATTTTGAGTCCCCTGCGTCTGCCGTTCCGCCACCCGGGCGTTCGCCTCGTCCTTATCTGGCTACCGCATTCTTACCACGTCGGCTCTCAAGATTTCAAGGCTCGGCTTCGCCGCTTTTCAGCGCCTATCAGGAAAAGGTGACGGAATGAGAACTCGCGAGAACCGAATTCTCAGCCAAATTCGCACTATTCTTCTCCGTCCCTTTTTCATTCAGAGTGATCCGATCGCGCCAATTCCCGGGATCGGCCTTGTCGCCTCGGCGCTA
Source organism: Isosphaeraceae bacterium (assembly GCA_050249155.1). Classification (GTDB taxonomy): domain Bacteria; phylum Planctomycetota; class Planctomycetia; order Isosphaerales; family Isosphaeraceae; genus JBFWRA01. The sequence goes on from JBFWRA010000315.1 coordinate 4,038, forward strand.
CTCTTGGCAGGTCCCACCAGAATAGAATGAAGAACTGACCTCTCTCTCGGGCGGGACGACCTGGACTTGGGTCTGAGCGATCCGGAGCCTGTCAGACCACGATCGTTTCGGGTGCGGCCACGTCCCGTGGCTCGGCTGAATTCGAACAATCGGGGGCCCCCCCATGTCCACAAGAAACTCCGTCATCCCGATCCTCGAACTTTCCAGCCCAGCGATTCCAACGCGACTGGTCCAACTCGAGGGCGATCTGATCCGGATTGGTCGCGATCCAACCTCCGAGATCGCGCTGAATTTCAAACAAGTATCTTGGAATCATGCGAGAATCCTTCGAGGAGACGACGGCGGCTACCTCGTCGAGGACGTCGGCAGCTACAACTCGACCTATCTCGATGGACGACGTCTCACTCCCAGGGTGCCGATTCGTCTCGTGGACAACAATCGCATCCGGATTTGCGACGTCACCTTGATCTTTCGGTCCGAGGCCGTCTCAATCCGAGAGACCCACGGGGAATTGACGACCATTTTGGGGTCTTTGGAGGACGTCAGTTCCCTGTCACTTCCCTCTCGGCCTGAACGCGCCAACGCGGTTCTTCGGGCCGTGCTGGAAATCAACCGCATTCTCGGGGGCACGGCGGACCTGAACGTGGCGCTGAGCCAGGCCCTTCACGAGTTGTTCGTCATCTTCTCACAGGCCGATCGTGGGTTCATTCTGACCAGAGAGCCAGATTCGAGGCTCTCACCAAGGGCGACCCGGTTTAGTCCCGCGGCTCGGGATTCGCTCACCCTGAGCAAGACGGTTCTGAATCACGTGCTTCGCGAGGGGAAGGCCCTGCTGATCTCGGCCGACGACTCCATGTCGACCTCGATCTCGACGGAGAGCCTGAACGAGGCTGGAATTCGCACCGCGATCTGTGTTCCGGTCTTCGGCAGGCAAGCGGCTCCGATCGGGATCATCCAGTTGGATACGAAGGTCCAGCCCGGCACCTTCACGCAGGAGGACCTTGAGTTGCTGGCGGCGGTGGCGGTCCCGATCGGCGTCGTGATCGAGAACCATCGGTTGCTGCACGATCGGGCGGCGCTCTCGGCGGCGGGCGAGGTTCAGTCGGGACTTTTGCCCAAACACCCTCCGAAGCTTTCCGGCTATACCTTCTGGGAACGCTACCAGCCGGCGCTGGAGGTCGGCGGCGACTACTACGACTATATTCCGGTGGAGACCGAACCCGGCTGCGAGTTTGACGACGAAAGCGCGGATGATCATAGACAGATGAATACGTGTTTTAATTGGGCCGTGGTCGTCGGCGACGTGGTGGGAAAGGGTATGCCCGCGGCGCTCTTGATGGCGAACCTTTGCGCCGAGGTCCGCCATCTGGTTCGATCAGGCACTCCGCCCGAGGAGATCGTGGGGCGCGTCAACCGCCAGATCTACGATGCCGCTCTGCCTGGTCGCTTCGTCACCTTCGTGATCACGATCCTCGACGCGAAGGAGAATCGTCTGACGGTGGTCAACGCCGGCCACTTGGCCCCATTGATTCGGCGCGCCGGGGGCTCGCTTGAGACGATTGGCGAAGCCGAGGCGGACATTCCCCTGGGAATCGAACGTCGCCGCGTCTACAAATCGGCCCGGACGGACCTCAGTCCGGGCGACGTCGTGATCCTCTTCACTGA
>JBFWRA010000316.1:0-5684 GCA_050249155.1 Isosphaeraceae bacterium
AACCCAGGGCGCCCCACCTCCCCGCGAAGGCGCGCGCGGTCATCTTCCTGTTCATGGCGGGGGGCCCCAGCCACCTGGAGACGTTCGACCCGAAGCCCCTGCTCAACCGGCTTCACGGCCAACCCCGCCCCAAGGAGTTTGGCGACGTCAAATATCAACAGATCCAGAGCAACGCCAAACTGCTCGGCACCAAGCAAACCTTCAAGAAGTATGGCCAAAGCGGCATCGAGGTCTCCGACCTCTTCCCCCACATGGCCACCTGCGTGGACGACCTCGCGGTGATTCGGTCCTGCCACGGCGACATGGTCGTTCACTCCGCGGCGCAATACGAGTTGTTCACCGGCAGGGTCGTTCCAGGATTCCCCAGCATGGGCTCCTGGCTGCTCTATGGGCTGGGCTCGGAGAGCGACTCCCTCCCCTCCTACGTGGTCATGCCCGACCCGAAGGGCGCGCTGGAGGCCGGGCAGCCGATGTATGCCCACGGCTTTCTGCCCGCGATTTATCAGCCCACCATGTTCCGTCCCGGCGATCGCCCCGTGCTGAATCTCGATCTGCCTCCGGGAATCGATCCCAAACGTCGTCGGAAGACACTGGACCTCATCCAGGAACTGAACGCGGAGTCGCTCGACGACGGCGCGGAAGAGTTCTCCGCGCGCGTCAACTCCTACGACCTCGCCTTCAAGATGCAGACCGAGGCCCCGGAGGTCCTGGACGTCTCCCAGGAATCCCAGGAGACCCTGGACCTCTACGGGGTGGGCGTCGAACCGACCCACGACTACGGCCGACGTTGCCTGCTCGCGAGAAAGCTCGTGGAGAACGGGGTGCGCTTCGTCTGCGTCGTATCGGGAGGCGGGCCTGGGGATATGCAGTGGGACGCGCACAGCGATATCGTGGAGAACCACCGTCGCAAGGCCGCCGAGACCGACCGGCCCGTCGCCGCCCTGCTCAAGGACCTCAAGCGCCGAGGGTTGCTCGACAGCACCCTGGTCCTCTGGGGAGGGGAGTTTGGCCGGTCCCCCGAGGCCGAGTCGGGCCGGGGACGCGACCACCATAACGTCGGCTTCACGATGTGGATGGCGGGCGGTGGGATCAAGGGGGGACAGGTCGTCGGCGCGACCGACGCCATCGGCCTTCGGGCGGTCGAGAACCCCTACCACTTCCGCGATCTTCACACCACGATCCTCCACCAGATGGGGCTGGATCAACACAGGCTGACCTATCCCCACCTCGGTCGCGACGAGCGGCTGACGTTCGTGGAAGGGCGTGTGATTCGAGAAATCGTCTCGTCCTGAACGATCCGAGCGAGACGGCGCGCCTCATCTTGGCGGACCCGTCCCCGCTCGATTACACTACCGAACCGATCCCGGGCACCGCCCCTCCCTCCCGCGAATTTCCCGGGGACTTCCTGGTGACCGCGACGACTTCACTTTCCGGAGATGTCTCGATGTGGTTTGCGCGTGCCCTGGCGATCTCGTCCTTCCTCATCCCGCTGTCCGTGAGCCTTGGGGCCGACGACGGGGTGCCCCACGGCCTGGAGAAGCGGATTCCCTGGAACGACTCGCGCGTCGCGGGCTCGCCCGATCCGATGCCGCCCTACAAGGTCGTCAAGGCGTTCCCAGATCTCAAAGTGAAGCAACCGCTGGCCTTGAGGCCCGAGCCGGGGACCAATCGACTGTTCATACTTCAACATTTGGGCACCTGGGCCGGACCCAGCCGACTCCTGACCACGAACGACGACCAGAAGGCGAATTCGACCGAGGAGCTGCTGGAACTGGACGGCCTGGCCATCGGGTTCACGTTTCACCCCGATTACGAGAAGAATGGGTACGTCTACGTCGGGATGAACGGCCCCATGCGGGGCCGTCCCAAGACGACACAGGTCGTGCGCTATACCGTGGATCGAAAACCACCACACGGGATCGACCCCGCCTCGAAGCTTCTGATCATCGAGTGGAAGTCGAACGGACACGACGGTGGCGACCTGGACTTCGGGAACGACGGCTACCTGTACGTCTCTTCCGGCGACGGTTCGAGTGATTCCGACGGGCACCTGACCGGCCAGACGATCGACGACCTGCTGGCCGCGGTCCTTCGGATCGACGTGGACCACCCCGATCCAGGAAAGAACTACAGCGTGCCCAAGGACAATCCGTTCGTCGACCGGCCGAACGCCCGACCCGAGCTCTGGGCGTACGGCCTGCGGAACCCCTGGCGGCTAAGCTACGACAGGATCTCCGGACAACTCTGGGTTGGACAGAACGGCCAGGATACCTGGGAACAGGTTTACCTGATCCAAAAAGGGGGCAACTACGGCTGGAGCCTCACGGAGGGGAGCCACGTCTTCTACGCCCAGCGCCAGGCGGGGCCCGACCCGATCCTGCCCCCGACCGCCGAGCATAACCACTCCGAATTCCGATCACTCACCGGCGGTCGCGTCTATCGAGGGACCAGCGCCCCTGATCTCGTCGGCGCGTACGTCTACGGAGATTGGTCCACAGGCCGAGTCTGGGGCGTCAAGCACGACGGTTCGAAAGTCGTCTGGAACAAGGAACTGGTCGACACGCCGTTCAACGTCACCGGGTTCGGGTATGACCACGCGGAAGAGATGTACGTCATCGACCATGTGAGCGGTTTTTACAAGCTGGTACCCACCACCGAGGCGGATCGCCCCACCCGCCCGTTCCCCACTCGACTGAGCGACTCCGGTCTGTTCTCCTCCGTGGCCGATCACACGCCTCACGCCGCCGCGATCCCCTTCGACGTGAACACCCCCCAATGGGCCGACGGCGCGACCATGGAGCGTTTCGCGTCGTTCCCCGGGATGGAACGGATCCTCCAGAAACCCCAGCTCAACGCGGGGGGAGCCTGGACCCTCCCGGAAGGCTCGGTGACGATTCAAACCCTGAGCCTCGACGTGATGGGCGAGGACGGTAAACCCTCGCGCCGAAGGGTGGAGACTCGCCTCATGCTCCGCCAACAGGGCGAGTGGCAGGGCTACTCGTACAAGTGGAACGACGAACAAACCGACGCGACGCTCGTTCAGGGTTCCGGAGACGCCGAGTTCCACGAGGTCCCCGACCCCACCGCGCCCGGGGCCCGCCGCGAACTCGCATGGCGGTTCCCGTCTCGCACCGAGTGCATGGTCTGTCATTCGAGGGCGTCGGGCTTCGTGCTGGGCTTCAGCCCGCTCCAACTCGATCGCGACCATGACTTCAACGGAGTCGTGGACAATCAACTCCGCGCTTATGAGCATATCGGTCTCTTCGAAGGGAAACTACCCCAGCGAAGCGAAGGTCGTCAACGCCTGGTCAACCCCTACGACGAGAAAGCCCCGGTTGACGCGAGGGTCCGCTCCTACCTCCACGTCAACTGCTCGATCTGCCACGTCCCCGAGGGAGGAGGCAACGCCAAGATGGACCTGGCCTTTGGGTCGTCGCTTTCCAGAATGAGGGTCGTGGACGTGCCACCAGTCCATGCGACGTTCGATCTTCCCGACGCCCGACTCATCGCCGCCGGAGCGCCCGAACGTTCGGTCCTATTGCATCGAATGTCGATCCGAGGGACCAATCAAATGCCTCCCCTGGTGTCGACCGAGGTCGATCGCCAGACTGTCAAACTCATCGCCGACTGGATTCGAGGAATCTCTTCCGAGAAGGAATAGACGAGTCTCTATCGGCGACCGAGCCGAGAGCCGAGGCTTGAAATCGACGACCGGGGTCGGGGTGGTCTCTCATCTCGACTCCGGTCGTCGCGCGCGCGAGGAAGGTAGGCCATGGATCGGTGAACGTCCAGGGTGGCTCCGAATTCCAACGCGTACGTCGCACCCAACGGACAGTGCGTGGAAATCGCTCACACGCGTGCGTCACCACGTCGGGAACCGGACTTAGGAATAGAGTGAGGCGACAGACTCGTCGCCCCGTTCCAGACGCCACGATCGCCATCCGCGAGAGGAACGAGCCGGTTCCTTGATACGCCTCGTGCCGATCCAGGCCGGAACGAGCCACGCCACGCCGTGGAGACACGAGGATCCGATGACGCAGTGCGCTCATGGGAATATGCGAAGATCACGAGGGATGGCTTGTGTCGAGTTCGCGATCATCCTGCCCGTTCTGGTCACCTTGTTGCTGGGGGTGTGGGACTTCGGCCGGTTGATCGCCGCGCAACAGAATCTCTCGAACGCCGCGAGGGAAGCGGGGCGTCAGATCTCCACCGCGCAGAGGGACCTCGCCGGAGTGAGGGGGACCGTGGAGGACTATCTCCGACTGGCGGGATTGAGCACGACGGGGCTGACCCTGACTGTCAAGAACGAGACTCAGTCCGGTCGCGCCGACCCAGTTGGAGCCATGCAGCTTGATCAATTCTCAGTGGAGCTCACCCTCCCATCGAGCAACGTCCGGCTGATTCTCCTGAACAGCCTGCTCGGGACGAGCACGCTTCGCTGCAAGACGACCTGGGCTTCGATGGTGGATATTCCTCTGAACGTTCCCTCGAGCATTCCGTTTAGTTAGTCGAGAGACCCATCATGGCGATGAGAAAAGATCACAGAACGCCCACTGTTCGTCGTCGTGGAGTCACGGCTGTCGAAGTGACGTTGGTTATGATCCCATTCATGACACTGATCGTCGGCACCTTCGAGTATTGCCGCTACATGATGATCCGAAATCTCGCGGAGAACGCGTGCCGCGAGGGGGCTCGGTTCGCGGTCGTGCATACCTACGACAAGACCACCAATGACGTGCGATCAATCGTGAGCGAGAGAATGGGTGGACTTGATCGAAACATCGAGGGGATTACGACCTCGATTTCCAAGGTGAACCTCGCGACTGGGGCGAGCCTTGGGGACTGGACGGACGCCCGATTCGGTGAGGGGATCGCCGTGACCATCCAGGGGAACTACCGTCCAATCACTCCCAATCTTCTGTTCATGTCAACGACCATTCCGATCAAATGCACCTCGACCATGCTCAGCGAGGCCAATTAGCGAGGTAGGCGGAGGGAATGCTCACTGAAGAGGTGGTCACGACGGATCACTAGAGCGATTTTCAAGAAGGTATAGCGCAATCCTTATCGATTGGGTAGGCTCTCGGGGCGAACCACCCTGAGGGACACGCCGTGAGAGCCTACTCCTCCGACCTCCGCGAGCGCGTGCTCGCCGACTGTGACGCCGGCATGGCGACTGGTGACGTCGCCGCCAAGTACCGCGTCAGCGCCTCGTGGGTCCGACGGCTCAAGCAGCGCCGCCGCGAGACCGGCTCGACCGCGCCCGTGGCCCAGCGACACGGCCCCAAGCCGGGCTGGGCCGCGCACGCCGACCGGATCGCCGCCACCGTCCGCGAGCGGCCCGACGCCACCCTGGAGGAGCACCGGGCGGGGCTCGGGCTGGGGCTGAGCACCTCGTCCCTGTGGCGGGCGATCAAGGCCCTGGGGCTGACGGTAAAAAAAAAGTCCTGAGGGCCGCCGAGCAGGACCGCCCCGACGTGACGCGGGCCCGCGAGCGTTGGCGGGCCGAGATGCCCGACCTGGACCCCGACCGCCTGGTCTTCGTCGATGAGACCTGGGCGAGCACGAACATGACCCGCCGCTACGGCCGCAGCCCCAGCGGGGTGCGCCTGGTGATGCCGGTGCCCCACGGCCACTGGAAGACGACCACGTTCGTCGCCGGGCTGAGGGCGACGGAATTGGTC
>JBFWRA010000317.1:0-5681 GCA_050249155.1 Isosphaeraceae bacterium
TTCCAGCAGTGGGGCACGATCCGCAGGTCGCGCTCGCGTGCGATCGTGTTGTCCCTCCAGGCTTCGGTGAGGCCGCCCACGCGCCCCACGTCGGGCTGAAGGATCTCCACCTTGCCTCGGTCGGCCAGGTCCAGGAACTCGAATCGGGTGTTCTGCCACTCGCCCACCGCGATGGGTATGGGGGAGCGCTCACGTAAGAAGGCGTGGCCGTCCAGGTCGTCGACGTCGATCGGGGTTTCGAGGAAATAGAGGTTGAAGGGAACCAGTCTCTCGATGACCTTGAGCGCCGATCGCGCGTCGGGCCAGGCGTAGGCCACGTCGACCATCAGGACGGTCGACGGTCCCACGGCCTCTCGGCAGTCCCTCACGATCGCGACGACGGCGTCGTCCGATTCTTGCAATCCATTGTGGCTGTACGGGCCGTTGACGCAAACCTCCAGCTTCAGGGCGAGAAACCCGAGGTCGCGGGCCTGGACCGCCTTGGCCACCAGGGAATCGCGGTACTCGGCCAGGGTTCGGCCCGTCGGAAGCAGCGAGGCGTACGGGGTGACGGGGCGGGGCGGTTCGCCGCCCAGCAGGGTCGCCACGGGAACGCCCAGGGCTTGCCCCTTCAGGTCCCAGAGGGCCATGTCCAGGGCCCCCATCGCGCAAATCAGAGCGCCGCGACGGCCCGTCATCTTCGAGCCGCGATAGAGCTTGTCCCAAAGGCGCTCCGGTTCCATCGGGTCTTCCCCGAGGAGCATTTCCTCCAGGCCCAGGCCCATGCAGTGGGTTCCCCTGGACTTGACGCAGGCCAGCGCCACCCAGGGGTTGGTGTCGGTCTCACCGACGCCGACCCGTCCGTCGTCGGTGTGGATCTCGACGACCAGGTCATCCTGGGCCGACGAGCAGGCGCCGGCGTCAACGTCGGCGATCTCGAGGACGTGGCAGTCGATCCGGTCGATCTTCATGAGCGGGCCTGGCTCCGTGGGAGAAGTCCCCCCTTGACGCGGCCGGACGAGCGTAACCCCCTTCGGGTTCGAAAAAAAGGGCGCGCCCGGTCGCTCTCGCGGTATCATCGAGCGGTCGAGCGGATCGTCCCCGGCACCCCGACGCGGAGAGAATGCCCATGTTCTCGATCGACGACCGTCCAGTACGGCTTTGCGACGGGGTGAACCGTCGAGAATGGCTCAGAGTCGGTGGTCTCAGCACGCTGGGTCTCTCGCTGGCGGGCCTCCTGCGGCACGAGGCGATGGCGGGGCCCTCGGGCTCGGGAACGCGCTCGACCACCTTCGGCAAGGCGAAGTCGGTCATCTTCCTCTGGCTTCAGGGGGGGCCTCCCCAGCACGAGACCTTCGACCCCAAACCGGACGCCCCCGCCGAGATCCGCGGCCCGTTCAAGCCGATCCAGACCAACGTGCCAGGCATCCACTTCGGTGAGCTGTTGCCCAGGACCGCCAGGATCGCCGACAAACTCGCGGTCGTTCGATCGATCGCCACCGATGACAATAATCACGACGTCAGCGGCTACTGGGTTTTGACCGGATACCCCTACGGACCCGGAAGCGCCCGCGAAATCAAGCCGAACGACTGGCCCTATTTCGGCTCGGTGGTCAAAAAGGTGAAGCCCAGCGACCGACTGCCGGCGCTCACGTCGGTCTGGTTGCCCGACATGATGCGTCTGAACGACAACGTGACCCCCGCCGGGCAAACCGCCGGCTTCCTCGGCAAGTTCTGGGAGCCCGAGCGGTTCGTCGGCGACCCCTCGGTGCCAGGTTATCAGGTCGAGGGGCTTACTCTGCCGGCCAACCTGCCGACCGTTCGGGTGGACCGTCGCCGCGATCTCCTCCGGCAGATCGACCCGTCGCTGGCTCGGGTGGAACGCTCCGGAACGCTCGAATCCTGGGACAGGATCGCCAGGCAGGCGTACGACCTGGTGACCTCCGGACGCGCGAGGACGGCCTTCGACCTGGATCGTGAGCCGGAAGCGCTGCGCGACCGTTACGGCCGGCACGGCTGGGGGCAGAGCGTCCTGCTGGCGCGTCGGCTCGTGGAAGCGGGCGTGCGGCTGGTTCACGTCAACTGGAGTCGTGAGCCGGGAGACTCGGCCGTGGACAACCCGATGTGGGATACCCACACCCAGAACGCCGACCGGCTTCAGGACGTGCTCTGCCCCCAGTTCGACGTGACCTTTCCCACCCTGATCGAGGATCTGGAATCACGAGGACTGCTGGACGAGACGTTGGTGGTCGCCATCGGTGAGTTCGGTCGGACTCCGAAGATCAACGGCCAGGGGGGACGCGACCACTGGGGCCACGTCTTCAGCTTCGCGATGGCCGGGGCGGGAATCCGCGGCGGCCAGGTCTTTGGCGCGTCGGACAAGCAAGGAGGATTCCCCGCGATTGATCCCATTCGGCCCCACGACCTGACGGCCACGATCTTCCACCTGCTGGGAATCGACCCCGGCGGAACGTTCCTCGACCGGGCGGATCGCCCCCACCTGTTGACCAGGGGAGAGCCCCTGACCAGGCTGCTGGGCCATGAGCCCGCCACCCTGGAACGTGTCAAACCGGAGGGGGACCTGAACCTGGTTCCGAGCTACGACACGAGACTCTTGCTCGACACCGAGTTTGAATCGGGCGCGTTGTTCCCACCCTCGCCGCCCAGCCGTCAAAAAGGCTGGCGCGGTTTTCCGTTGGCCGGAACCTCGGACGATTCCTCCTCGTTGACGGTGATGCGCGTGCCAGGGCGGGGGGGGGACGCCCCGGCCCGCGTCGAGTTCCAGCTCAAGCCAGGCCAGGCGCTGGCCAGGGGCGCTCGGGCGATCCTCGCACAGGAGATTCGGAACGCCCGAGGGGGTCGGTACACCCTCCGGGTTCGAGCGACCGCGGGGGGTGCCTCGCGCCAGGTCTCCGATCCGCTGTTTCGCGACCATCTGGACTGCCGACTGATCCTCTTCCGGTTCGCGGACACCAGGAAAGACCCGAGGAGCGTTCAGGTTCTGGCATCCCAACCGATCCATCCCGAGTTCGTCGACCTCGCCGAGGTCGATACCGCCCCGGTCTTGACGCTCTCGGCGTTTCTGGGCTCGACCGTTCCCGGCACAAACTTCGCAACCGGGAATGGATTGGGAGTCGCCCTGTCCATGGAGGTGACGCGACCGATCGAAGGTGTCGAGGCATCGGTCATCCTCCGGGTTCACAGCGTGGCGCTGGAGTTTGACGCCAGGCCCCGCGACGATTCGGTGACGGTCTGATCGCACGCGTTCACGGTGGGAGGCTCGCTCCCGAGGGGTTTGGTTCTCCGCCGCCCGAGGACTTCAAGGAACTCGGCGGTCGGGATGTCGGTTCGGTCGTGAGGTTCTATGGTAGGAGGGGGGAAGAGGCCCGTCCCACGACGGCACGGGAACCTCCAGGTTTTCCCACTCGCCAGAGCGACCCGACATGACCCCTTCCTTCCTGGAACCCGGCCCCGACGGGCCCGCCCGTGTCTGGCGCATCGGCGGGTCGATCATTCGAACCTACGCGTCGGAAGGGGCGTGGTCGGTTCGCATCGAACGACCGGAATGGGGGGACCTCCCCCTTGAGTTCCTCAGCCGATTCGCGGACGAGAACGAGGCCGTCGCCTGGTGCGAGAAACTGGCCGAGGTCCTGCGAAGGGACGGCCTGGACGATCATCTGAGCTTCTGAACGGCCCGGAGCTCCAGCTTTCGGACCCACTCGCGGGTGACCCCAAGGCGCTGGCCGACTTCCATCAGGGTCATCGGGTCCTCGTCCTCCAGGCCAAATCGTAAGACGATCACCGAGCGCTCCATCGCGTCGAGTCGTTCCAGCCGCTTACAAAGGTCGAGGCGATCGTCCTTCGACTCCGCCGCCAGATCGGGCGTCTCGTCCCTTCCCAGGGGTGCCGCGTGCAGGCGGCAGTATTCGTCCGCCTGCCCCTCACCGGAGAGAACGCGACGGACCAGGCGGCCCTGCTTGGCCATTCCCCTTTGTGACTCGGTCAGGCCCAACCGTTCGGCGACCTCGTCGTCGGTCGGAGCGCGACCCGTCTCCCGACGCAGGGCGCGTTCAGCCCTGCGCCATTTGTTGAGCAGCGCCATGGTATGCGCTGGGACCCGGATCGTCGTGTTGGTGTTGCAGAGGGCGGCGCGGATCGCCTCTTTGATCCAGTACGCGGCGTACGTGCTGAATCGCGTGCCAAACCGGGAGTCGTAACGGTCCGCGGCGCGTGTCAGGCCGAGATTACCTTCACCAATCAGGTCTTCGAGACTCATCCCACGGCCCTGAAAATCCTGGGCGATCCGTACGACCAGGCGCAGGTTGCTCTTGATCAAGCGCTCGCGGGCCTCCTGATCCCCGGACGCGACGCGACGACTGAGCTCGCATTCCTCGCGAGCGCTGAGCAATCCCGACGGGATCGGGCGTGAAGGGCTGGTCGACGGCCTCAAATCCGTCACGACCTGGCGATCGCTCCCGACCTGATCGGGCATCACGGCTGGAACTGCGCCGCTCATCGGCGTGCCTCCTGGGGAGAGCGTTCCCGCACTTAGCGAATCGGTCCATCCCCGTCGATGGCCATCATGCCAACTTAAACGGTAACGGCGGGGTAGGCAAGCATAAAAATCCCCGGCCGCGCACAAATACGCCAACTTTTCCGTTACTTGGCGGAAACCCTGGGTCATCTCTTCGCGGTAGAAAGCGAGTTTCGGCCCGATCCCTTAACCCAGGTGAATCATGCTAAATGTGGCGCGTTGATTGGGGAGAGGGGTGCGATCGGGAGATCGCGTAACACTTCGTGGAAGCCGGCGTATTCCAGTATGACGGGTTTGGTTTGGCCAGGACGGGAGTGGGAGGAGGCTCCGACGAACCCGGTTTCGGGCACCGCCTCTCAGCGACGACGACAACTCTCAGGGAGTCGACCACCATGATCCGGCCCATCGCATCGGATTCCCCGCGTCTCGCCCAGTCCCGGAACCGACGACGGCCCATGCGCCCGATCTTCGAGGCGATGGAAGACCGCACGATGCTCAATGGCGACCTGGTGGTCGGCCGAGTCCCCTCCTCGTGGACGACGGGAGGCGTGGTCGGAAACAAGGTGACCGTGACCTACACGGTGTACAACCAGAGCGCCGAGGCCATGGACGGCGTCCAGCTGGCGACCACGCTGGCGGGGGGGGTGACGTTCCAGGACGCCTCGGCCGCTCCGACTCGCGACGGCCAGCGACTGACGTGGAACCTGGGCACCGTGGCTCCGTTCGGTCGAGCCTCCGTGGACGTCACCGTGGGACTGGCCTCGGCGAACACGTCGACCCTCGACGGCGAGACCCGGGCGACCGCGAGCGTGGGAGGCGTCGCCGTGACGGACACGGCCCCGGCGCTGACGTTGCGCGCGGGTACGGTCGCGGCGGAACTTCTGGCGAAGACCGTCGATGCGGACCCGACCGACCCGTTCGTGGCGGGGAAGGCCGCGGAGCTGGATTACTCGGTGAGCCAGATCCTCGCCTACTTGAGTGACGAGGTGAAATTTGAAACCTACGTCGGCTCGCTCAGGGGATCTCGGGGGACGCTCTGGGGGAACGCGGGCAACGCCCTGGACGAGGCGAGCCTGGGAATCGCCCTGTTGCGAGGGTCGGGCATCCCCTCACGTTACGCGACGGGACCGATCACCGACGGACAGGCGTCTCAACTCATCGCGACCAT
>JBFWRA010000318.1:0-5656 GCA_050249155.1 Isosphaeraceae bacterium
ACCGCGGCCCCCCGGCGTACCTCATCATGGCGAACCCCGAATTGCCGGCGACCAGCCCGACGCTCCTCCGGCTCCTCGCCCTGCCCGGCGCGGAGGGGGCGTGGGAGGTGTTTGTGTCTCAGTACGGTCCGCTGATCGACTCCCGTTGTCGACGGGCTGGGCTCCAGCCGGCCGACGTCGAGGACGTCCGCGGCTCGGTCTACGCGCAGCTCGTCGAGGCCCTCCGCGGGTTCCGTTACGATCCCCAGCGGCGGTTCCGGGGTTATCTCCAGCGGGTCGTCGACAACGCCATCCGCAGTCACTGGCGCGTGCTCCGACGACGCCCGGGGTGGGTCGGCGACGACTCCGCCAGCGACGAGTTGCCGGCCCCGCTCGAAACGCTGGGGCGAGAGCTGGACGACGGGATCCGACCCGGGCTCGACGTGTTGCTCCGGGCCGTCGACCGGGTTCGGTTCGAGGTCGGGGAGTCGGCCTGGCAGGCGTTTGAGTTGACCGCTCTCGACGGCCTCTCCGGCGCGGAGGCGGCCGCTCGGCTCGGGAGGTCGGTCGCGGCCGTCTACATGGCCAAGAGTCGGGTCCTGACCCGGATTCGCGCGGAGGCGGCTTATCCCCCGGATGACGACCACGCCGGGGGGTAACGGCTGGAGGGCCGATGGACCACCCGTCAGAGGCGGCGCTTCGGGCGCTGTTCCAGGAGAAGCTTTCGGAGGAAGAGGCCGGGCGCGTCGCCGTCCACCTCGAATCCTGCGCGGAATGCCTCGCCAGGGCGGAGCGCCTCACGGCGGTGCCCCCCGACCTCTGGGCCTTCCTCGCCTCGACGGTTGGGCCGACGTCGGAGCCACATATTCGCGTGCCGGAGGTCCCCGGCTACGAGGGCCTGTGCGAGCTGGGTCGAGGTGGCTGCGGGGTGGTCTATCGCGCGACCGAAACGGCGACGAACCGTGAGGTCGCCCTCAAGGTCCTGCGCGGCGGGGCTCTGGCCAGCCCCGCCGAGCGGGCCTGGTTTCTGGCGGAGGCCCGCGCCGCCGCGGCTCTCCGCCACCCCAACGTCGTCACCGTCTTCGCCGTCGGCGAGGCCGCCGGTCTTCCCTACTACGCGATGGAGTTCCTCCCCGCGGGACCCCTCTCCGCCCGGCTCGACGGCTCCCCCTTCCCTCTCGCGCGGGCCGTCGCGCTGGCCGAGGCCGTCGCCGGGGCCCTGCACCACGCCCACGAGAACGGCGTCGTCCACCGCGACGTCAAGCCTGGCAACATCCTGATCGACGCGACCGAAGGCGGAGGCCGGAACCTCATCCCGAAGGTCTCCGACTTCGGCACGGCCAAGCGGCCCGAACCGTCCACGGCGCCGACGCCCTCCCACGCCATCCTGGGGACCGTCGAGTACATGGCCCCCGAGCAGGCCTTCGGGCGCAGCCGGGACGCCGGGCCGGCCGCCGACGTCTACTCGCTCGGGGCGGTCCTGTACGAACTGCTCACCGGCCGCCGGCCGTTTCGAGGCGCGACCCCCTACGAGACCCTTTTGCTCGTCCGTAACGAGGAGCCCGTACACCCCAGGCGGCTCCGCCCCGTCATCCCCCGGGATCTGGAGACCGTCTGCCTGAAGTGCCTGGAGAAAGACCCGGGCCGCCGCTACGCGACCGCCGCCGACCTCGCGGCCGACCTCCGGGCCCATCGCGAGGGCCGGCCCGTCGCGGCCCGGCCCGTCGGCCCCGGCGGGAGGCTCGCCCGCTGGGCCCGGCGAAGCCCGGGAGTCGCGGGGCTCTCCGCCGGCTCGCTCCTCCTCCTCCTGACGGCCCTGACCCTGGTGACCTTCTTCTGGCAACGTTCCGAGGACCAGAAGTCGACCACCCTGGATTTCGCGGCGTTGGCGGCCGAGGCGACGAGCAAGCTCTTCCTCCATCCCGACCTGGTCTCGGAAGCCGACCGCGCGGCGATCGCCCGCCAGGCCGAGATCCTCGAACGGATTTCCGACATGGCCAGGTCGCCCGAGGAGGAACGCCGGTTCGCCTACGCCTCGCTGCAACTGGCCAACGGGCTCTACGAGCTTGGCGAGACCGATCGCTCCGCCCGGGCCACCGGGGAGGCCATGCGGAGGCTCCGCAGGCTGGCGGAGTCGCCCGGGAACCACCAGCGCACGGCCCGGTACCACTACGCCCAGGGTTGTATCCAGTTGGCCGCCCTGGCCGAACGACAGGGCCGGGCCGACGAGGAGCTGCGCCGCTACGAGGAGGCCGTCGCCGTGGCCGAGGGGCTGGCGCGGGACTACCCCGGCGTCGACGCGTACCTCGGCGAACTGGCCATCTTCCAGGAACGGCTCGCCGTCGCCTACGCCGACCGAGGCCGGGACGACCCGGCCGAGACGCTCCTCAAGTGGTCCCTGGCGGGGAACCGGAAGATGGTCCACCGTTACCCGCACGACCCGGGTCGTTACGGTTATTACCACGACGTGAACATTCGATACGGGGCACTCCTCATCCGACGCCGCCGCGACGCGGAACGGTACTTGGCCCTCGCCCGCGAGCGGATGGACCTGTGCGAGGCGGCGCGGCGTCAGAAGGAATGGCACCTGATCGCGCCGAAGCTCCTGCACCTCCAGCCCATCGCGGTGCTCGACCGGCTCGGCGAGAAATCGGAGGCCAGCCGCCTCCTGGCCCAGGGTCTGACCATCTGGAGAGAGCTGGCGGCGCGAACCCCGCTTCCGCCCCGCGATCGCGAGGAATACGCCCGGTGGCTCGACGCCGACGGCCACCGCCGTTGGCCGTCCGACCCGGACGCGGCGGGACGAAGCTTCCGCGAGGCGGTCGGGGTCCTTACGACGATGACCGCCGGCCCCGACGGCACGGCCAGCGACCGGGCCCTGGCCGAGGTCCTGCTGCTCCGCCCCGACCCTGGCGGTCGCGACGTCGAGAAGGCCCTGGTCCACCTCCGCCGGACGCCGGCCGACCCCGCCTCGCTCCAGCACTTGTTTGGGATCGCGCGCTTCGAGTCGGGGGACTTCCCCACCGCCCGGGACGAGCTCCAACGCTTCGTCGACTCGGCCGGGCCGTCCCGAGCGATCCTCGCCCGGACGTACCTGGCCATGACCTATGCGCGTTTGGGAGACCGAGAACGGGCGGTCCGAGAGTTGGAGACGGCGCGCCGGGCAGTCGACGCCGACCTGACCGTGGAGTGGCCCGTCCTGAACACGCTCGAACGGGCCGGGCGTGAGGTGATGCCCTGAATGCGCGGGGAGATTCAGAGGAGATTCCGCCACGTAGAGTGGATTCGATTCAGCCACGCGCAGAATCCGGGTGCGTGGCTTGTTTCTTACTTGAGTCGACCCAAGATCGTCTCCGATCCCTCGAATAATCCTCCAGGGGAACGAGTCCCGCCGCGCGCCGGAGGACACCTGCATGATCGGACGGACCGAACGGACGGCCCTGTTCACCTTGAAGCGACCTCGCTTCCGGATCGGAATCCGCGGCTTGATTGGGGTCGTCTTGTTGCTGGGCGTCGGGTTTGGTTCGCTCGCCCGAATGCGGCGGGAGGCCGTTCAGCGGGAAGCCTTGGTCGCCGAACTCGCCCGCGACCGTATTCTCGTCAATTCGCGGGAACCGACCCTGCTTTGCCTGGTCCTGACGAAGCTGCGCGGGAGTCGAGAGATCCTTCCGGGAACTCCCGCCGCGTTCGAGTCGTGGCTCAGCCCCGGCTGGTTCTCGCGCCCCGTCGGGTTCAACGCCGGTCGGCTTCCCGACGCGGAAACGCCCCGCGTCGTCGAGCGTTTGCGGCGTCTGGGCGACGTCCACGAGGTTGAGTTCCACGGCGGTTCGCTGAACGGTCTCAAACTCTTCTATATCAACAGAATCCCCCATTATCAGTTTGGGCCGGAAGGACGCGCTCGCACGTTCCGGTCATACCCGGCCGCGGGGTCGGCCCTCGGGCCGTCGCGAGATCCCAAGATCAAGCCACGCACTCAAGATCCAGGATCAAGAACACAGGATCAAGCCACGCAAGTTCTGGGCATGGCCTGTTTCGAGCGAAACCTGGGGGCGCATCCCGACGTCCTCGGCAACCGCGTCGCCCGAGATTACAATAAAGGATGGCGGAACCCTTCGGCCTGAGAGCGGCAGGTAAGGGGTGATCTTCTCCCTGGGGAGGATGGGCGTCGGGGGTCGCCGCTTTGGGAAGGACTCGCGCCGGATCGGGTCCAGGGCCCGTGGGCGTTCCCAACAGGATCGGGAGTGTGAATCATGCCCACCCCATTTCGAGACCGCGCCGAGGCCGGCCGGAAGCTGGCCGGGAAGCTGACCGCCTACGCCGACCGTCACGACGTCCTGGTCCTGGCCCTGCCTCGCGGCGGCGTCCCGGTGGCCTACGAGGTGGCTCGGGAGCTGGGCGCTCCGCTCGACGTCTTCGTCGTCCGCAAGCTGGGCGTCCCGGGCCACGAGGAACTCGCCATGGGCGCCATCGCCTCGGGAGGCACTCTCGTGCTCAACGAGGACGTGGTTCAGGCGCTTCGCATCCCCGACCGGGTCATCGAGGTCGTCGCCGCCCGTGAACGTCGCGAACTCGAACGCCGTGAGCGGGCCTACCGCGGCGATCGCCCGCCCCCCGACGTGCGAGGACGCGTGGTGTTGCTGGTGGACGACGGCCTCGCCACCGGCTCGACCATGCGCGCCGCCGTCGCCGCGCTTCGGCGGCTTGGGCCGGCCCGCCTCGTCGTGGCCGTCCCCACCTCGGCGCCCTCGACCTGCGAGGAGTTCCGCCAGGAGGCCGACGAGTGCGTCTGTGACCTCACCCCCGACCCATTTCACGCCGTGGGCCTGTGGTACGAGGACTTTTCCCAGACGACCGACGACGAGGTCCGCGACCTCCTCGAAAGGTCCGCGTCCGCGTCACCGATCTCCACGGCGGCGAAACGGGGTGAGAAGTCGAATCGATGACGACCGAGGTCGACCCAAACCGGGATCGGTCAGGTCGCTTCGAACGGAAACCCGCCAGGGCGAAACCACCCGTCATGGCCAGGAGGGAACGTCATGTCACCCAATATCAATTCGGAAGGGGTGGAACGTGAGGTGGGCATCTCGACTTCCGGGAGACGGTTGAGCGGGACGTTGAGCCTGCCGCCCGGCGCGGCGTCGGTCGTTCTCTTCGCCCACGGCAGCGGGAGCGGTCGGTTCAGCCCCCGCAACCAGTACGTCGCGGAGTCGCTTCGGCGGGTGGGGCTGGGAACCCTGCTCATCGACCTTCTGGGTGAGGACGAGGCCGGGGACCGAAGCAAGGTCTTCGACGTCGAGTTGCTGGCGGAGCGGCTCCTGGCCGCGGCGCTCTGGCTGGGGGACGAACCCGCGACGCGGGGCCTTCGCCTGGGCTACTTCGGCGCCAGCACCGGCGCCGCGGCGGCCCTGATCGCCGCGGCGCGTCGTCCGGAACTGGCCGGGGCGATCGTCTCGCGAGGAGGTCGGCCCGACCTGGCGCGACAGGTCCTGGGGGACGTCGAGGCCCCCACCCTGCTGATCGTCGGCGGCCTCGACGAGGACGTCCTCGCGCTGAACCGCCAGGCGCTGGCCATGCTCCGTTGCCCCAGCGAACTGGTGATCGTCCCCGGGGCGACCCATCTCTTCCAGGAGCCAGGGGCCCTGGAGGAGGTCGCCCGCCTGGCGGGGCGGTGGTTCCT
>JBFWRA010000319.1:0-5648 GCA_050249155.1 Isosphaeraceae bacterium
AGAGCGGTCCAGTGGTCTCGGCGTCGATCCCCGCTTTCCTGAAAACGTCCACGAACACGAACGCGAACCCGGAACCGAACCGATTGAAACTCGCGCGTTGGATGGTCGCGCCGGAGAACCCGCTGACGGCCAGGGTCTTCGCCAACCGACTCTGGGCGCTGGCGTTCGGCCAGGGGATCGTGGCGACGCCCGACGACTTCGGCGCGCAGGGCGCGTGGCCGACGCACCGCGAGTTGCTCGATCGGCTCGCCTTCGAGTTCGTCGAAGGCGGCTGGGACGTCCGGCGATTGATTCGCCTGATCGTGACCTCGGGAACCTACCGTCAGTCGTCGCGACCGAGCGAGGAACTGCGGCAGGCCGATCCGTACAACCAGTGGCTGGCCCGGCAGGGCCGGTTCCGGCTGGACGCCGAGGGAGTCCGCGACACCGCGCTGGCGGTCAGCGGGTTGCTGGTCCGCAAGGTGGGCGGAGCGCCCGCCAGGCCCTATCAGCCGGCGGGCTACTGGTCGCATCTCAACTTCCCGAAGCGCGAATATCAGCCCGACGACGGCGAGGGGCTTTATCGTCGAGGCTTGTACACATACTGGTGCCGAACGTTCCTTCACCCCAGTCTCCTGGCGTTCGACGCTCCGACGCGTGAGGAATGCACGGTGCGGCGGCCGAGGTCGAACACGCCGCTGCAAGCCCTGGTCTTGCTGAACGACCCGACCTACGTCGAGGCCGCCCGAGCCCTGGCCGAGCGCGCCCTGCGCGAGGCGGGGCCCGACGACAAGGACCGCGTCGGATGGCTCTACCGGGTCGTGCTCTCCAGGGCCCCCCGCGGTTCCGAGTCCGACGTGCTCCAGGCGCTGCTTGATAAACACAGGGAGCGATATCGATCCGACCGCGCCTCGGCCGTCGCGTTGAACGACACGGGCCAAAAGCCCGCCCCGGCCGACCTGGATCCCGTCGAGTTGGCCGCCTGGTCCAGCGTGTCCCGGACCTTGCTCAACTTGCACGAGACGATCACGCGATATTGAGAAAGGGAGGCGGGTTCATGGCCTCCGCGGCCCGCGAGACGAGGATCGACCTGGGTCGGGACGACTGCGTCGTGATCCCGGCGACCTGGCGCACCTACCTCCGCCTGCTCGCCGACCGCGGCGATCGACCTCGGCCACGGTACATCCACCTCGATGGGAGACTCACCATCGTGTCCCCCGGCGTGCCGCATGAACATTTCCGGTGTCGTCTCGGAGGACTCATCGAGGAGATCCTCATCGGCCTTCGAATCAGGTTCCGCCCCTCGGGCTCCGTGACGCTCCTGAACGCCAGGCGTTCTCGACAAGGCGCCGAAGCCGACGCGTCGTACTACCTCACGAACCTCGACGCCATGATTGGCAAGCGGAAGCTCGTGATGGGGGTCGACCCGCCCCCCGACCTCGCGGTCGAGGTGGTCGTCTCGCATTCCGAGCGGGACGTCCTGGAAGCCTACCGCCTCTTCGGTGTCCGTGAGGTCTGGGTCATCAAGGAAACGGGTCTGGAATTCCTCGTCCTGGAAGGTGGCGACCCTTCTGAATACGTCCCCGCGGCGCGGAGCGGGCTCCTTCCGTTCCTCTCGTCCGAGGAACTCGCGACATGGCTCTTTCGTGAAGACTTCGAGGACGAGGGCGCGCTCCGGCTCGAATTCCGAGCCTGGGTTCAGGAGACACTCGCGCCAAGGCTCTGAACGACACGAGGAATCAAACGACGACGTGCCGAGGTGAGCACCCGATGGCGACGACCTTGCCTCAAAACCCAACGGCGATCGCGACGGACCAGTGGGTTCATCTGCCCGCTCCCTGGGGTGCGTACCGTCGACTGCTGCGAGCGCGTGGCGAGAACGGTCGACCAAGGTACGTCTTCATGGATGGGAGGCTGACGATCGTGTCGCCGGGACATCGTCACGAATCGCTCAAAACCCGATTGACCGCGCTCATCGACGAGATCCTGGTCGGACTATCCATCGACTTCCACGCCAGCGGCGAGGTCACCCTTCTCCAGTCGCGACGCCCTAGAACCGGGGCCGAGGCGGACGCCACGTACTACTTGACCCGGATCGACGAGATTCGCGGCAAGGCCGACCTCGTGATGGGAGAAGACCCACCCCCCGACCTCGCGGTCGAGGTGGTCGTCTCCCATCCCGAGCACGACGCGATCGAGGCGTACCGCCGGTTCGGCGTCCGCGAGGTCTGGGTCTGCCGTCGGACGGGACTCGAATTCCTCACGCTAGGGCGGGACGGGCGCTACCAGGCGTCGTCCACCAGCGCGGTCTTGCCCTTCCTCGCCAGCGAGGAGCTTGAGCCCTGGGTATTCCGCGACGACCCGCCCAGCGAGACCCAGATCCGCCGAGCGTTCCGAGCCTGGGTTCAGGAGACCCTCGCGCCAAGACTCTGACCACGCGATGATCGTATCGATTTTACATGATATACCCATCTCAAGCGGAGCCAGGACGATGAACGGCCGACTCGACACCCACGACCACGCCTTGAAACTCCGCCTGACCCGGCGCGCGCTGTTCGGCAAGACCACCACCGGGCTGGGAGCGCTGGCGCTGGCCTCTCTCCTGGACCCGAAGCTGCTCGGCGACACCCCGGACCGCGCGAAGGTTGAGCGCTGGCCGGGCGTGATCCGCACCCCCCACTTCCCACCCAGGGCCAAGCGGATCATTTATCTGTACATGGCCGGCGGCCCCAGCCACCTGGAAACGCTCGACCACAAGCCCGTGCTGGCGAAAATGCACGGCCAGCCCATGCCGGAGTCTTACACCGCCGGGATGCCGATCGCCCAGCTCCAGGGGCAACGGCTGAACTGCTTCGCACCCCAGCATCCGTTTCGAAGATACGGCCAGTCCGGGCAGGAGATCGCCACGATCTTCCCCCACATTGGCGGGATCGCCGACGAGATCTGCGTGATCCGGTCGATGGTCACCGAGGCCATCAACCACGATCCCGCGCATACTTTTATGAACACGGGAACGACCATCAGCGGCCGACCAAGCATGGGGGCCTGGCTGAATTACGGCCTGGGGTCCGAGAGCGAGGACCTCCCGGGGTTCGTGGTCCTCACGTCACTGGGCAAGTTCGGCCAGGCCCAGCCGCTGTCGGCCAGACAGTGGCACAGCGGGTTCTTGCCCAGCCGGTTCCAGGGGGTCGAGTTTCATTCCAAGGGGGACCCGGTCCTCTACGTCGGCAATCCCAGGGGGGTGGACGCGAAGCGTCAACGCGACGTGGTGGACGCCGTCCAGCGGCTAAACACCCTGGGCGACGAGGTGCTCGACGATCCCGAGATCGCCACGCGCGTCAGCGCTTATGAGACCGCGTTCCGAATGCAAACCTCGGTCCCCGAACTGGTCGACGTCTCCAACGAGCCCAGGCACGTCCTGGACCTCTACGGGACCGAGGGGTCCGACGGCACCTTCGCCGCGAACTGCCTGCTGGCCAGGCGGCTGGCCGAGCGCGGGGTCCGGTTCATCCAGCTTTACCACCGCGACTGGGACCACCACGGCGCGATCAAACGCGACGCGGAAGGGACCGCCCGCGAGGTCGACCAGGGGGCCGCCGCGCTGATCAAGGACCTGAAACAACGGGGCATGCTCGACGAGACGCTGGTCGTCTGGGGAGGGGAATTCGGCCGGACGCCGATGGCCCAGGGCTCCGGCCGCGACCATCACATCAAGGGATTCTCACTCTGGATGGCCGGTGGCGGGATCAAGGGGGGCGTCTCCCACGGCGCGACCGACGAACTCGGCTACGCCGCGGTTCAGGACGTGGTCCACGTCCACGACCTGCACGCCACGATCCTCCGCCTCTTCGGCATCGACCACGAGAGGCTGACCACCCGCTTCCAGGGAAGGGACTTCCGCCTCACGGACATCTCGGGCAAAGTCGTGGACGCGATCCTGGCCTGATCCGCGACGTGATTCAAACCCCGCGAGGAGCCAAGCGCCATGCCCCCCGACGAACTCCGACTTCTCGTTCCGCTCATCCGGGACCGCCGCGTGGCCGCGCTGGGCACCCTTCGCGACGGCGAGCCCCTGGTCTCCCAGGTCGTCTACGCGCCCGAAGCCGACCTGTGCGGCTTCCTGATCCTGGCCAGCGGCCTCGCCCAGCACACCCAGGATTTCCGGAAGGACCCCCGGGTTGGCCTGATGGTCGCCGAGGCCGAGACCCCCGGCCTCGACTCACTCTCCCTGGCCAGAGTCTCGCTCCGCGGAACGATCGCCGAGGTGACCGGAGCGGGGTACGACGAGGCGAAATCGGTCTACCTGGAAGCCAATCCCGGCTCGCTGATGCTCTTCACGCTGGGGGACTTCGCCCTCTACCGGTTCACCCCGAGAGTCGCCCGGTTCGTCGCCGGGTTCGGGAGATCCTACGACCTCAACCCCGATCATCTCCGACAGGCCGCGGGGCTCACGTCTCGTTGACGAATCTCGTTCTGGAAATCGATGAGCGGTCGCCTGGGTCTCCGCGCTGGCGAACCCGTTCATGAGGGCCAGGCGTTGAGGACCGCCTCGTCGACGGTTGGCGCGCAATCCATCAGCATGGTCAGATGAATTTGTTCCAGTGACGCCAGGAGCCGGGCGCGGGCCTGGCAGATTCGTAGCGATCCTCCCGCGCGTTCCAGGCGAAGGTGGTGCGCCACCAGGACCCCGATCCCTCCGCCCGAGAGCCTGGAGACGTATTCCAGGTTCAGGACCACTCGACGCGGCAAGGGTTGGGTGAACAGGTCGATCAACACCTCGCGGAGCAGGTCGACGCCCGCCTCGTCGTCGAGGGCGGGAACGACGGGCGTCACAACCAGGACGTCCTGAATCACCTGGTGTTTCACGAACGCCCGTTCCCCGGGGTCGTCAAGCGGGGCGTCGACGTCGTCGAGCGTGGTGGGCTCCTCCACGTCTGGCTCGCCTCCCGGCGCTTCGCTCTCCGGAACGAGCCAGCCGGCGATCATCTCGTCCACTCCGACGTCGGCGACGAGGCGTTCGTTCTCGGGCTCGTCGAGTCTCAACTCCAGAAGCATCGGCCCGATGCGGATCAGGGAACCGTCGACGACCTCGGCCGAGGCGTCGCGAAGCGGACGACCGTCCACGATCGTGCCGTTGGTGCTCCCGAGGTCGCGAACCGTGACGCGTCCCCCTTCGATCAGGATCGAGGCATGGGCCCGGCTGACCGCCGGCGAGGTCACCCGAAGCTGGCTCGCGTTGTCCCGGCCGATCACGAACCTCGGTCCACGGACGGTCAACGATCGCCCCGCCCACCGGCCCTCGCGTACCGTCAACCGGACCACGACAGGTCGAGCGTCGATTCCGTCGCTGGTTGGCTGGACCGGGCGGGGGGCGGCTTCCTTGCCATCGACGACCGCCCGCTCCCGCAGGCCCGCGAGCATCGCGGCGGGCAACGGCCTGGGAAAACGCCGCTCCGGCCAGGGGCTCGCGACCGCCGCGGCCTCGTCGGGATACACTTCGACCTGTCCATCCACACCAGCCACCCTGAGGATCGTCGAGACTTCCGGCCGCAAGCCGCAGACCTTGAGCATCCCCCCCTCGTTGAGGACGCAGCGATTTCTCGCGGCGACCAACGTCCCGACGACCCAGCTCGACAACCGTTCGACGTCCGCGAAATTCAGGACGATCC
>JBFWRA010000320.1:0-5635 GCA_050249155.1 Isosphaeraceae bacterium
AGCGACACGCCGCCGACCAGCGCGCGGCCCATGCGCAGGCCGCGGGCGCGGGTGAGCCTGTCGGTGGTCAGCCCCCCCAGAAGGTCCGCCAGCGAACTCAGGATCAGCGGGAGGCCGGCCAGCACCCCCGCCCAGATTCCAATTCGATCGACCGAGAGACCTCGCCGCGCCAGGTAGGTGGGAAGCCAGGTCAGGTTGAAGTAAAATCCATAAGCCTGTGTGAAATACATCATGCACAGGAGGATCATGTTCCGATCGGCGAAAATCCGAAAGAGGGCCGCCCAGTCGATCGTGTGATCGACCTCGGGGGCTCGGCCCGCGCGGATCGTCTCCAGTTCCTCAGGGCTGACGTCGGGATGTTCGGCGGGATCGTCGTGAAACCACCGGAACCAGGCGATCGCCCAAACGAAGCCAATCAGACCGAAGACGACGAAGACCATCCGCCAGTGCATGACCTCCAGCAGCGCCGCGGCGAGCAAGGGGGTCAGTCCGCCGCCCAGGTGCGCCCCCGCGAAGAAGATCCCCTGGGCCGTCCCGCGCTCGGCCACGGGGAACCAGCGGGAAAACGTCCGGGAGACGTTCGGGAAGCAGCCCGCCTCTCCCGCGCCGAAGAGAAACCGGATGGCCAGCAGCGAGGCGTAGTTGAACGCCGCGGCGGTGGCGACGGTGAACGACGACCACCAGACGACGATCCTGGTGAGCACCCGACGTGTTCCGATCCGGTCTCCCCAGGCGCCGCTGGGCATCTCGAACAGCGCGTAGGCCAGCGTGAAGGCGCTGAAGACATAGCCCATCTGGACGTCGGACAGACCCAGGTCGCGTTTCATCGCGCCGGCGGTCTGGGCGATGCAGACGCGATCGAGGTACGTCACGGCGGCCAGGGCGACTGTGAAGGCGAGCACCTGATACCGGACCCGCGACCCGCCGGGTCGTTCGCCGTCCAGTGCCGCGAGGGAGGGAGGTATGGTCATCGTGTCGGCCGGAAGGTTCGTCGAGGATCGGGTGCGACGGGGGTTCCCATAACTACCGGGCGGCCGTTCGGTTGTCGAGACCCGTGTGGGCGCGGCGGGATCGGGGTCGAGTCGCCTCGTCGTTGACCTCGCCCTGGCTCACCGCGAAGATTGGCGCCGCAACCTGAATCGACCACTCCGATTCCTCCGATCGAGGACGACCACTGATGAACGAACCTGAAGCGAGTCGAGGTTCCCTGGATCGTCGATCGGTCCTCGCCGGATCGATCGCGGCGCTGGGCCTGGGGGCCGTCGGTGCCGGAGAACCCTCGACCCGAGAGCGTGACGCTCCCGTGGCGCCGAGAGATCCGCTGAAAGTCACGAAACTGGAGACCTTCAAGGTCGCGCCCCGCTGGCTGTTCCTGAAGGTCCACACCAACGCGGGAATCGTGGGCCTGGGTGAGCCGGTCGTCGAGGGGCGCGCGGACACGGTCGCCGAGGCGATCCGGGAGATCGCCCCCTACCTGGTTGGCAAGGACCCGAGACAGGTCGCCCACCACTGGCAGGCGATCTACCGGCACGCCTTCTACCGAGGAGGGCCGATCCTCACCAGCGCCCTGAGCGGGATCGACATGGCGCTCTGGGATATCAAGGGCAAGGCGCTGGGGGTTCCGGTTTACGAGCTGCTCGGCGGTCCGACCCGAACGAGAGTCCGAGTCTACGCGCACGCGAGAAACCTCGCCCAGGTCAGGGAACGCCTGGCCCAGGGCTTCACCGCCTTCAAGACCCAGCCGGCCACGCGGCGACCGGCGCGCTACGTCGAGACCCCCGCCGAGGTCCGCCACGCGGCCGAGCGATTTGGAGCGCTTCGGCAACTCGTCGGCGAGGACGTCGACCTGGGCATCGACTTCCACGGGGCGATCAGCCCGGCGACGGCCAAGCTGCTCATCAAGGCCATCGAACCGTATCAGCCGATGTTCATTGAAGAGCCCTGCCAGGCCCAGAACCACGACGTCATGGCGGAGATCGCCAGGGGAACGCACCTGCCGATCGCCACTGGCGAGCGCGTCTTCACCAAGTGGGGCTTCCGGGAAGTTCTGGAGAAGCGCGCCGCGACGATCCTTCAACCCGACCTCTGCCACGCGGGGGGGATCACCGAGGTCCGCCTGATCGCGGGAATGGCCGAATCCTACTACGCGGCGATCGCCCCGCACAACCCGCTCGGCCCGATCTCGTTGGCCGCGGGAGTCCAGATCGCCGCGTCGATCCCGAACTTCCTCTGCCAGGAACAGGTCAGCCTGGGCGAAGGGTATCTCAAAACCCCGTTTCGGGTCCGCGAGGGTTACCTCGACCTGCCCAGCGGCCCCGGCCTCGGCATCGAGCTCGACGAGGACGCGATGGCCGACAAGCTGGGGCACGACTGGACCAACCGGGAAGCCTACGACGCCGACGACGGCTCGGTCGTCGACTGGTAAGATCGGGTTGCCGTTCAGGCACGAGGCTTGCATGTGGTAATCTAGCTCGGTCTCCGCATGCGTCTGGGGATCATGGGTTGATATAGGGGCTCGCGCCTCGCGGTCCCTGTCCAACCTCCCAAGCCCAGGCGGAGACCGCGTTCGGGGACGATATTCAGGGCGTCCTCCAGGAGGGAGCGTCGTCGAGCGGGGCCCAGGATCTCCGTCGCGGTCCCGGCTCGTGGATCAACCCTCGGGTCGAGCCAGGCCGCACGGAATCCAACCAACATGGGTCACGCCGAGATTCAGAAGATCGCGTTCGTCGGAGATTACCTCCCCAGGAAATGCGGGATCGCCACGTTCACACACGACATGTGCACCTCGATCGCGAGGCGATGCCCCGAGGCCGAGTGCGTCGTCGTGCCGGTCAACGACCGACCCGAGGGTTATGATTATCCCCCGGAAGTTCGGTTCGAGATCGACGAACAGGAGCGGGACAGCTACCGCAGAGCGGCCGACTTCCTGAATTTCGCGAACACCGACGTCGTCTGCCTGCAACACGAGTACGGCATCTTCGGCGGTCCCGCCGGGAGTCACATCCTCGCCCTGCTGGCCGATTTGCGGATGCCGGTCGTGACGACCTTCCACACGGTCCTGCGCGACCCGGACGGTCCCCAGCGTCGCGTCCTGACCCGGCTGGCCGAGATCTCCTCGCGGGTGGTCGTCATGACCGAACGCGCCCGAACCTACCTGAAAGAGATCTACGCCATCCCCGAGGCCAAGATCGACCTCATCGCTCACGGCATCCCCGACACCCCGTTCGTCGATCCAGACCGTTACAAGGATCAGTTCGGAGTGGGAGGCCGGCGCGTCGCCCTGACCTTCGGCCTGCTCTCGCCGAACAAGGGAATCGAGCACATGCTCCGAGCCCTGCCCTCGATTCTCGAGGAATTTCCCGACTTCGTGTACATCGTCCTGGGCGCGACCCACCCCGACCTCGTTCGGGAACATGGCGAGCGCTATCGGCTCAGCCTGGAACGCCTGGCGCGGGACCTAGGCATCAATAAAAGCGTGATTTTTTATAATCGATTCGTCGGGCTGGAGGAACTGACCGAGTTCATCAGGGCGGCCGACCTCTACGTGACCCCCTACCTCAACCCGGCCCAGATCACCTCGGGAACGCTGGCGTACTCGTTTGGCTGCGGCAAGGCGATCGTCTCGACGCCTTACTGGCACGCCGAGGAGCTTCTGGCGGACGGCCGCGGAGTGCTCGTCCCGTTCGCCGACCCCGCGGCGCTGGCCATGGAGATCCGCGGCCTGCTCCGCGACGATCAACGGAGATTGACCATGAGCCGTGAAGCGTACTCGCTGGGCCGGGAGATGATCTGGGCGCGGTCCGCCGATCATTACCTCGCCTCGTTTCAACGCGCCCGACTGGAACGGCAGGACCAGCCCTACAAGCCCCTGGCCGTCCGGACGCTCGCCGAGCAACAGGCCGAACTGCCCGATTGGCGGCTCGACCACCTCGCGACCATGACCGACGCCACGGGGATCTTCCAGCACGCCCGATACACCATCCCGAGCTTCGACGACGGGTACTGCACCGACGACAACGCCCGCGCCTTGCTGCTCAGCGTGATGCTGGAGGAGCTGGGCCAGAACGACCCGGTCGTCCATCGCGTGGCGACGACGTGCTCGGCGTTCTTACAGGCGGCCTTCGATCGCGACCGGAAGCGATTCCGAAACTTCCTGGGGTTCGATCGCCGCTGGCTGGAACAGGTCGGCTCGGAAGACTGCCAGGGAAGGGCCGTCTGGGCCCTGGGAGCCTGCGTCGGCCGTTCCGCGAGGCCCGACCTGCCCGCCTGGGCCGCCGCGTTCTTCGAGCAGGCGTTGCAGCCCGTCGCGGAAATGACCTCGCCCCGGGCCTGGGCGTTCGCCCTGCTGGGGGTCCATGAATACCTTCGCCGATTCAGCGGCGACCGCGTGACCGAGCTCGCCCGCGACGCCTTGACCCATCTTCTGGTGGACCTCTACGAACGTCAGTCCACGTCCGACTGGTCGTGGTTTGAGCCGATCGTCGCTTACGACAACGCCAGGCTCCCCCACGCCCTGATCGCCGGCGGGCGAGACGACCCCAACCAGCGCGCCCTGGAAGTTGGCCTGGAGGCCCTGCGATGGCTGGTCAACGTCCAGCGCGCTCCCCGGGGGCACTTCCGGGCCGTGGGCTGCCACGGGTTTTATCCCAAGGGGGGGGAACTCGCCCGCTTCGACCAGCAGCCCATCGAAGCCAACGCCACGGTCGCCGCCTGTCTCGAAGCCTACCGTGTCACCGAGGATTCCTTCTGGTTGAACGAGGCCCGTTCCGCGTTCGAATGGTTCCTGGGTCGAAATGACCTAGGCTTGGAACTGTACGACCCTGGCACCGGCGGCTGTTGTGACGGCCTCCAGATCGACCGGGTCAACCGGAACCAGGGGGCCGAGTCCACCCTCGCGTTCCTGCTCTCGCTGGCGGAGATGCACGCCCTGGAATCTTCTCTGGCGGCATTTCGCCGGGCGCGGTAGGTTCTGCCGGGCACACAGGGACGTTCGCCCCGATTCGGAACGAGGTGGCATCGCCAGCATGGACGTCAAGCGCACCGGAATCGTCCTCAAGCCGAATAACTCTCGCGTCGTGATCCGGCCGTTCGAGCCGACGAGCGAGCACCGCTTCGAGAAGATCATCGCCCGCGTCTCCTCGCTGACCGAGGAGGAAGTCGACTTCCTCCTCGAAGGGGTGATGCGCGAGTTTCGAGAGCGGCACCAGCGGACCCGCGAGTTCCTCCTGCACCGCTACGAGCAGGTCCGCCAACACGCCCTGACCGACCAGCCCCTGAGCGAGGGCAGACGCCTCCTGATCGGCTCGTTCTTCTCGCAGGAATACGCGCTGGAATCCGCGGCGTTGTTCAACCCGTCGATGGTCTGGCACCCCGACCAGTCCGGGCTACACCCGGGGTCTCGGCGGTTCATCCTCAGCCTTCGGGCGACGGGGGAGGGGCACATCTCCTCGATCTCGTTCCGATCGGGGGTGATCGACGCCGGCCACTGGATCCGCATGGACGAGCCGACCCGGTTCGTGACCGCGCCGGACCTCGTGCCCAACGCGCTTTACGACAAGTTTCTCTTCGGCCGAAAGCTCCACGAACTGGGCATCAACGGCAGCCTCACCGAGCAGGTGACGTCCTCGCTGCGCAA
>JBFWRA010000321.1:0-5580 GCA_050249155.1 Isosphaeraceae bacterium
GGTGCGCCGCGATCGAGTTGGCCAAGACCCGGCCCGGCCCTCCGACGACGGCCGGATGGTCGATCCGCGACGGCGTCGAGGATCATCCGCTCCCCATGGAAGGGCGTCGGGTTTTCCGGAGGAGACCGAAACAGGTTCCGACGACAACCCCCGTGAGCGTGAGAATCGCGCTCGACGGCTCGGGAACCGCGGTGTATGCCAAGGTGTCCCAAGACAAGCCATCGCCGGTACCGAGAGTGTTCAGCGGTTGGTAGAGCTCGATCCGACGGATGCCAGATCCCGAGACGGCGAGCTCGCGGAAGACGCTCTGACCGGCGCCGGTCCCAATGAATTGGTCGAAGTCGACCAGGTTCCCCCCGGCCAGGGCGTCATAGGCGTCGATCCGGGCCCCGTTGCCTCCGATTCCGGAGGCGATAATCGAGACATTCAAAACCGGAACTGAGAAGTTCGCGACCAGGGGGCTGTCCACTTTCGGGTAAAAGGTGCTGTTCACGCCGTTGATAACCAATGGACCCGAAGTGCCGGGCGCAGGGTTACCTGTCGAGTCGATGTTCGTGAACCACCGTACGTTGGAGAACGTGACGCCCAGCGCCGCGTAAAACGAACCGATCGGATTTCCCGAGATGCCGTCGTCGAAATCAATCACGAGATCGGCACGAGCCTGGGAACTTCCCAGCGCGATTCCTAGCACCAAGCCGAGAGAAAGTCGTCGCACGCAAGTCCTTGCCATCGTTGGTTCACCTCCGGGGAGCGACGTTCGAGGAATCCTGGGCCGGCACGCTTTCCCGCTCCGGGGACTCGCCGAGGCCCTGGACTCGTCCGGTGTCGGGTTGAGCCGGCAACCGTACAAACAGGAATAACGCGGAGCGTCTGACAGGACTTCGACGCGGACGCCGCGGATGGTGCAAAATGCTCGGCGGAGAAAGAAGTTGCTTGAGCCGGCATACTTCGCCATCGTGGATGGCGGGATCGCGAAAGGGGACGCCACTGGATCATGACGCGGGGCGATTCCGACCGGACTTGGGAAAGCATCCTCAAGTCAGTGAGGGCCAAGCCATGTCAGAGCCTCACGATAATTCCGATAGAGGGGCCTCGCCGCCGGGTTCGACGGCCACCAGTCTCCTCCAGCAGCTCTGGGCCAATAATCCCCGGGGTTGGGAACGAATGATGACTGGTTACGCGCAATGGCTCTACCTCAGGTGCCGTAACGATGGACTGAAGCCGCAGGACGCGACGGACGTGACTCAGGAAGTCCTCGTGGCCGTCTACACGGGAATTCCCTCGTTCCGGCACGATCGGCCCGGGGATTCCTTCCGAGCCTGGATGGAAACCGTGAGATATCACAAGGTCGCGGATTTTTATCGGAAGCGGCGCGGCCAACCCCATGCGATCGGGGGCGATGACGGGGCCGAGCGGTTCCGGCACGTGCCGATCGAGCGGATCGACACGCCCGCGTCCTTGGCCCCCCTGCTCCAATCCGCGGTGGACCTGGTCCGCGATGAGTTTGAAGTGGAGAGCTGGCAAGCCTTCTGGCTGACCGTCGTTGACGAGCGCAGCGCCGCCGACGTGGCCAAAGAGCTGAACAAGAGCACCGACGCGGTCTATCAGGCGAAATCGAGAATCCTCCGTCGCCTACGGGAGACCCTGGAAAACCCGCCCTCGTGACCGGCCGGTCGTCAGGTGAGAGGAACA
Source organism: Isosphaeraceae bacterium (assembly GCA_050249155.1). Taxonomy (GTDB): domain Bacteria; phylum Planctomycetota; class Planctomycetia; order Isosphaerales; family Isosphaeraceae; genus JBFWRA01. The sequence continues at coordinate 1,693 of JBFWRA010000321.1, forward strand.
GGAGGACCGTCGTCGATGACTTCGCCAGGCGGCGAGCTCACCAACCAGGAATGTCCCACCCGGGAATTGTGGATCGAGTTCTCCCTGGGCGGATTGGACCGGGCCGCGCAGGACGCCCTGCTCGCGCATCGAAGGACGTGCGGCTCATGCCAGGCGACGCTCGACGATCTCGGCGAGCTTCGAGACGAGCTGGTTGAAGGCCTTCGGCGTCCCCCGGAGGTGGATTCGCGGCTCCAGGATTCGGCCTTCCTCGACCTGATGGCCCGCCTGCCGGCCCTGCTGCCGGCACCGACCGTCCCTCGGGCCGACTTCCACGATCCGCCATTGGAGCGGCTAGGCCGCTACCAGATCCTCAAGGAACTCGGCCGGGGCGGGTTCGGCCTGGTCTACCTCGCCTTCGATGCGCAACTGGAGCGGCACGTCGCCCTGAAGGTGCCACTGGAACGGGACCAGCGAAGGCATTCCGGCAACCACACCTTGGCGCGGGAGGGGCGCGCCGCCGCCGGCCTGAATCACCCCCACATTCTCCCGATCCACGACGCCGGTGAGATCGACGACGTCCCCTTTATCGCCATGGCGTACTGCCCAGGCCCGACGCTAGGTAAGTGGCTGAAGGAGCAGAGTGAACCCGTGTCCGTGCCTCTGGCCGCCCAGCTCGTGGCCTCGCTCGCCGACGCGATCCAGCATGCGAACGACCACCATGTCCTGCATCGCGACCTCAAGCCGAGCAATATCCTGCTCGATCCGGTGACGGGAGGCGATCCGGGATCCGCCCTCACCGAGTTCGGCTACATCCCAAAACTCACCGATTTCGGGTTGGCCAAGGTCATCACTCCCGGCGCGACCGACCTGGACCGCGATCCGACCGTGACCGGAGTCATCCTGGGCACCCTGGCCTACATGGCCCCCGAGCAGGCGAGCGGAAGGAGCCGCGAGGCCGACGTCCGGACGGATGTGTACGGCCTCGGCGCGGTCCTGTATCACCTGCTGACCGACCGTCCGCCGTTCCGGGGATCGCCGCCGCTGGAGACCCTCAGAAGAATCGAGAACGACGATCCCTTGCCTCCTTCGGCGCTTCGCTCCGGCCTGCCGCGCGACCTGGAGACCATCTGCCTGAAGTGCCTGGCCAAACGCCCGGATCGGCGCTATGCCACCGCCGGACTGCTTGCCGAGGATCTCCGTCGCCACCTGAACGGAGAACCGATCCGGGCCCGGCCAGTCGGCTGGCCCGAAGCCACCTGGAAGCGGATCAAACGAAGGCCGGTCCTGGCGCTCCTGGGCCTCATCCCGGCGGGGGCCGTCGCCGCCGGACTCGGACTGCACACGCGCAACCGATGGCTCCAGGCGTACAGCGAGCGACTACAGACCGCACTCGACCGGGCCGAGCGCGGCGAGCGGGAACTGGGGCTGGAGCTCTACCGCACCAACGTCAACCTGGCCTGGCAGGTGCGGGTCCATGGGGTCGTCGGCGACTTTCACGCGATCCTGGATCGGTGCCGGCCGCGACCGGGACTTGGCGTGACGGGTGACCCGCGGGGTATCGAATGGGCCCTGCTGAAATCGCTGGCGGACGTGCCCAGGCACCGCAGGATCGAACACGCGCACGCCGGAGGCGCGAGCCGGGTGCGGTTCTCGCCGGACGGTTCGCGCCTGGCGACTTCCGGGCTCGATGGCCTGGTGAAACTGTGGGACCTGGAATCCGGGAGCGTCCTGCGCATCTTCATGGGGCACGAGAAGGACGTCAACAACGTCGTCTTCGCCCCCGACGGCGGCACGCTGGCCTCGGCGGGCGACGACGGAACGGTCCGGATCTGGGACGTGCGTACGGGTGCCGTCCCGCACGTGCTCCGGGACTTTCCCTCGCGGATGTTCCACCTCGCCTACTCGACGAGCGGCCGGTCTCTCGCGGCGGCGGGCCGGAACGGGCACATCACCGTCTGGGACCCGGACTCCGGCACGGTCTCGCTCCGGATCAGGCTGGGGGACGTGCGCGGCCTGGCCTTCTCTCCCGCGCGGGAGAGTTACTTGGCGTCGGCCCACCTCGACGGCAGCATCCGGATTTGGGAGTTGCCCACGGACGCCGGCGGCGACGACCTCATCGAGCCGGCCGTGACCCTGCTCGGCCACACCGGTCAGGTCAACGAGATCGCCTTCTCCGCCGACGGTTGGAAGCTGGCCTCCGCCGGCCACGACCGATCGGCGCGGATCTGGGACCTGCGACACAACGTTCAGGAGATCGTGATCGAGGTCGGCCGCTGGCCGGTGACCTGCCTGGCGGTCACCCCCGACCTCTCGCGGCTGGCGACGAGCGGCCTCGACTTCGCCATCCGGCAATGGGACGGCCGGGGTGAGTTCGCCGGCAACGACTGGGCCCCGGTCCATCGCGGGCGGATCTGGTCGCTGGCCTACGACCAGGACGCCCGCATCCTCGCCGGCTCCGGCGAGGACGGCGCGGTCACCCTCCTCGACTGCCAACCCATTGGCGGCCCGCTCGGCAAGCAATACCTGCGCGGGATCAGGAGCACGCCATTCCGATACTTCAGCCCATCCCCCGATGGACGCGTCCTGGCCGTGACCGCCCCGGGCCTCGCCTTCCGCCTGGTCGACCTGGAGACTCGGGAGACGATCGCGGCCCTGGGGGCGAAGGAGGACGCCCAACGCGTCAACTGCCTCGCCTATTCCTCGGACGGCCGGTTCCTCGTCACGGGCTGCTCCGACAGCCTCGTCGAGGTCTGGGACCTGGCGAAGCGGGAACGCGTCCGTAGGTTGCCCACCGGTGTCGGCCCAATCGAGGTGCTGGCGTCCTCCCCGAACCGCGATCGACCGACGTTCGCCGCGACGAACCTGGAAACCGGCCGGCCGGTCTCCCTGTGGGACAAGTTCGACCGAGATCGACCGATCCTCATCCCCTGGCCGATCGAGGGCAGTGGAGTGACCGCGCTGGCGTTCTCACCCGATGGGCGGACCCTGGCCATCGGTGGCTCCCGAGGTCTGATGATCCTGTGGGACCTGGCCCGACGGCGTCCGCGCGCCACATGGAACGCCGGACGCGAAGCGATCAACGACGTCGACTTCTCGGAGGACGGCCATCTGATGGCGACGACGGACTCCGAGGGCCACGTCAAGATTTGGGTCGCCGGGTCGGGCACCTTGATCCACGACTGCCTGGGCCACATCAACGAGGCCCACGGCCTGGCCTTCTCGCGCGCGGAGCCCAATGCCGGCGGCCCGCGGACGCTCGTCAGCGGCGCCGCGGGGGGCGGGATCTGGTTCTGGCAGGTCGAGACCGGCCAGGAGCTGTTCCACTTCTCGGGCCATCACAGCGGTCCGGTCGTCGCGGCCGCGTTCACGCCCGACGGTCGGACCCTGATCACCGGTTCTTTCAACCCCGGCGGGGGCGAGGTCTCGATCTGGAAACCGGATCCATCAATCAAATAATTTATATATCTGCAAAAATTATGATCGACCCTGGAAGACGTCGGCTCATGCCACGCATGGAATTCAGGGATGTTGGGGAATGGCAAAGCCTGATCAGTGGTTGACCCGCATCCTCGGATCACCCAATCCGCGCAAATTCCCTGGATTTCGTGCGTGGCGTCGTCCCCAGTAGACGGCGTAGCGTGGCACCCAACCCGGCCACCCGCCGCGAAGTCCCCTGTGAGTGGGTCGATTTCCGGAACGGGGAACGCGGACGCGGCCAGGTCCACGACCCAGGCGACACCAGCCGCGTCCCGGTTCCGTCCGCCTTCGAGACTTGGCGTCAGGTCGCGGAGGCTGACCAATGGGTATCTGGGGCGTTCTCGCCTTCGACAACGACACCGCGAACGACTGGGCGTATGACCTGGAGGACGTCGACGACCTGAGCCTGGTCGAGTCCGCCCTGGAAGA
>JBFWRA010000322.1:0-5574 GCA_050249155.1 Isosphaeraceae bacterium
AGCGTGCCGGGGTTCGTTTGACCGAGGTACTCGAACTCCTTCAATCCCATCATGCCCTCGGCGTAACGATAAAGCCGCTCGACGATCGGCCGTTCCCGGTCGACGAACCAATGCGCCCGGCGCTCCAGTTCGTCCATCAGGTCCAGCAGCGCGGGAGTCGGGTCGCAATGATCCAGAAATCGGTACTTCATCCCGACGGGAACGATCCAGACCGTCTTGCCGGAGGTCTCAAGCCGCTTGGCCGCCGCGGTGGCGATCGCCGCGACCCCTTCGCGCAAGGGCGTCACCACGTCGCAAAGGTGGTGAATTTCCCCCTCGGGAAAGATCACCAGCGGGTGCGTTCCCCGACCAAGCAACTCGACCGAAGTTCGGTACGCGGCGAGGTCGGCACCCTCCCGGTCCACGGGAAAGGCCCCGATCCGGTTCAGGAGGTGCCCTCGGAACCCCTGGAAGATCTGGTACGCGGCCATGAAGTGAAAGGCCCGCCCGACTCTCCGGCTGAGCTCCAGGACCGAGAAACTATCGGCGTGGTCAGAATGGTTCGGGGCCAGCAGGACGCCGTCTCCCCGATCCAGAAGGTCGCGGATCGCACCGTCCCCCGCGACGTCGAACGCCTCGACCCGGACGTACGACCGCGCCACCCTGTCCAGGAACCGGTTGGTCATCCAGAGATAGAACCGATTGTGGCGAGGAGGCCGGAATCGATAGGTTAACTGGTCCGAAAGGGGCAGCCGGTTCATCGGCGGGCTCCTCGACTCGCCAGCATGGACGATGGGGTCAGTCGAGCCGCGGGTCGCGACTCTTGAGCAACAGGAGCACCAGCGCGACCAGCGCCACGGCCCCCGTGATCGACGTGCCGATGACGCTTTGATCCAGATATGAGAACAAAAGGAGCGTCAGCGCGATGAACAGGACCGAGGCGTACGCCACCCGGAGGCCGTCGCCGGGGCGATCGTCTCGTCCGGGCGGGGAGCGGGTCGGTTCGAAGTCCGCGGGGGTGTGTTCGGCGGCGGTTCCCCGCGCGACCGCGACCGGGGTCATCGCGGTCAGCTCGCGAGCCGGTCCGATGACCATGACCTCCTCACCGGCCATGATCGGGCCGAACGTCGACCGCTTTTTCAAGACCTGCTCGGGGGGAAGCCCCCCTCGGCCGCAAAGCGGGCAGCGCAGCCAGGCGCTGGACCGTTCCACGGGCGCCTGGAGCGGCGTCTGGCAACATCCACAGCGATAGCTGACCAGAAACGTGATCGCGGACTCCGAACCCGCCGTCATCAGGATGACCCCCCGCTCGCGCTCGACCCGACGATCCCCAAGCGATCGTAACAGCCCAGACTGTTCGAACCCAGTGGGAATCGCGGCGAGGAACCGGGATCGGCGGCGGTCGGGCGCTTCCTTCGGGACCGCCCGCGTCGTACCATGAAACCATTCCTTGGACACGCCCCGTTTTGGAGCGTCCAGACCCATGACGATCCGCATCCGACCCTACCAGGAGTCCGACCGGCCGTTGCTTCGGGAGATGACGGTCGAGGCGTTCGAAGGAGTCTCGATCGACCACAACATGGACCGCCTGCTCGGCCCGATCGCCGGTCGCGACTGGCGATGGCGGAAAGCCCGGCACGTCGACCAGGATATCGACGGCCAGGGCGGAGAACTCGCCGTCGCCGAGGACTCCGCCACCGGCCGCGCCCTGGGCTACGTCACGATGAAGTTCGACCGGGAAAGCCTGGTCGGATGGATCCACAACCTGGCCGTCGTCGCCGACGGACGCAACCAGGGCCTCGGCCGCCGCCTGCTGGAACACGCCCTTCAGCGCTTCCGCGAGGAGGGAATGACCGTCGCCAAGATCGAAACGCTGGAGCAAAACCCGGTCGGCCGGCACCTGTACCCGTCCGTCGGGTTCCGCGAGGTCGCCCGGCAGATCCATTACGCGATGCCACTTGTCAAAGAGGACGATTCTTCCACTCCTTGATCCATGCCGCGACGATCGCGAGCCAATCTTGATCCCTTCGCTTATGAACACGCCAAGACTCTCTTTGGAACATATCTCGAAAAGCTTCGGAGGAGTCCGGGCGCTTCGCGACGTGAGGTTCTCCGCCCGCGCGGGGGAGGTCCACGCGATCTGCGGAGAGAACGGGGCGGGGAAGTCGACGTTGATGAAGATCGTCGCCGGGGCGATCACCGTCTACGACGGCGCGATCAAGCTCGAAGGGCGGCCGGTGCGGTTCTCGGGTCCGCGCCACGCCGAGGAGTCGGGCATCCGGATCATCCTCCAGGAGCTGAACCTCGTCCCGGAACTCTCCGCCTCGGCCAACGTCTTCCTCGGTCGAGAGCGGACCAGGGGGCCTGGCCTGCTCAACGACCGGGCGATGGAAGCGGAGACGCGCCGGCTTTTTGAACGCCTTGGCGCGCCGATCTCCCCGAGGGCCAAGGTGGGGGACCTTCGGATCGGCGACCAGCAGATGGTCGAGATCGCCAAGGCCCTGGCGTTCGACGCCGCCGTGGTCATCATGGACGAGCCGACCTCCGCCCTCTCGGACGTCGAGGTCGCCAGGCTGTTCCGGGTGATCGACGACCTTCGCAAGGCCGGGACGACCGTCCTGTACATCTCGCACAAGATGAACGAGGTGTTCACGCTCGCCGACCGGGTCACGGTGCTTCGCGACGGTCAGTTCGTGGCGACCGCGGCGGTTGAGGACACGGGGCCCGCGGAGGTCGTCCGCTGGATGGTCGGACGCGAGATCCAGGCGCTGGACGACTCGACGCGACAGCCGGCCGGGCGTGTGGTTCTGAAGGTCAAGGGCCTGAACCTGCCCGCCGAGCCTGGGAGTGGCCGCCCCTCGCTTCGCGACGTCGGATTCGAGGTCCGTTCGCGCGAGGTCCTGGGCGTCGCCGGGCTGCTGGGCGCGGGTCGAACCGAACTCCTCGAATCCCTCTTCGGGGCGACCGAGTCGCCACCGACCGGCGAGATCGTGCTGGAGGGGCGGTCGGTCCGGTTCCGGCATCCCCGGGCGGCGATCGCCTCGGGCGTGGCGATGGTCACCGAGGATCGTAAAACCCTCGGTCTCTTCCGCGACATGTCCGTGAAGGAGAATGTCACGATCGCCTCGCTGGGCCGGTTCACCTGGTTCGCCGACTTCGTCAATCCGATCGCCGAGCGCGAGGGCGTGGCCGCCCAGGTCGCTCAGCTCAATATCAAGACCGCCGGCGCGGGAGCGCCGGTGACCAGCCTCTCGGGCGGGAATCAGCAAAAGTGCGTCCTCGCGCGTTGGCTGCTGACCCGGCCGAAGGTCCTTCTGCTGGACGAACCCACGCGGGGGATCGACGTCGGCGCGAAGGCGGAGATTTACGCGTTGATCCGCCGGCTCGTCGCGCAGGGGATGGCCGTGGTGATGACCTCCAGCGAACTCCCCGAGCTGCTCACCGTCTGCGACCGAATCCTCGTGCTTTGTGAAGGGCGCGTGACCGCCGAGATTCCCCGATCCGAGGCGACCGAGGAATCGATCATGCACGCCGCCACGGCCTTCCTCGATCGCGGCCAGGGCACCGCCCCACGCGCCCGCGCCCGGTCCTGACCTCGACCCGACTTCCTTCCTTAAGGACGAATCAATAAAAACATCCCGATATGTGTATCAATCCGCGGGTGCCACGCGGTTCGGTACTCCGAACCCGTGACGTTGGCCACTGCGGAACCCCACGGGTTCGGAGTACCGAACCACGTGGCACCCGGAACCATCGAGAAACGGGGAAGTGATTCCCGGCCTATTCCTTACTTTCGACCCTTTCGACCGATTCTCCACGCGAGAACCTCCCCATGTCCACGAGAGCCCGCGTTCTGGTCCTGCTGTTGCCGCTTTCCGTCCCAGTTCCAGCCCTGGCCGCCGGGCCGCTGTCGGGGGGAACGTATCAGGTCCAGGTCATCCCCGACGTCGCCTACCGCGAAGGGCCCGAGGCCGACCCGGTCAAGCAGAGGCTGGACGTCTACCTGCCAAAGGGGAAGACCGACTTTCCCGTCCTGTTCTTCGTCCACGGCGGAGCCTGGTCGTCGGGGGACCGAAAGCTCTACGCGCCGCTCGGCCGACTCTTCGCACGCAACGGCGTGGGGACGGTCGTGATCAGCTACCGGCTGACACCGAAAGTCCAGCACCCCGGCCATATCGAGGACGTGGCGCGCGCCTTCGCCTGGACGCATCGGAATATCGCCAGGCACGGGGGCCGACCCGACCAGATCTTCGTCACCGGGCAATCCGCCGGCGGGCACCTCGCCGCGCTGCTGGCGACGAACGAGGACTACCTCAAGGCCGAGGGATTGAGCGTCAAGACGATCAAGGGAGTCATGCCCGTCAGCGGCGTTTACGTCTTTCCTCCAGGACGGCTCACCCGGGTCATTGGCGAGGCCCCGGGCGCTCGCGAGAGCGCGTCCCCGCTCGGGCACGTCACCGGTAAGGAACCGCCGTTCCTGATCCTCTACGCGGAGAACGACTTTCCCTCCTGCGACCAGATGTCGCTGGCCCTCGACGAATCACTGCGGGCGAGAGCCGTTGAAACGTCCTGCCAGGAGATCAAAGATCGTAATCACATCAGTATCATGGTCCGCTTGATGATGAATCAGGACGACCCGGCGACCCAGGAACTCCTGAAGTTCATGGCGAGGCACGCCGGCCTGACGCTGACCGAACGCAAGGTCGCGGAGTAGGTGGGGTCGCGGAGGGATCGGTCCGCGAAAAGGTCGCGAACGCCGAGGGCCGCGTCGCGATCCTCGCGACGTCTTCGGAGCGATTGGGCTGGGCAAGATCGGCTTCGTCCGCGAACTGCTCCGCGACGACCCGACGCTCGCTTTCGCCCGAGACGGCCAGGGCCTCACCCCCTTGCACTGGGCGACCATGCGAGGGCAACGCGCCATCGCTCAACTCCTCCTCAAGCGCGGGGCCGACCCGAACGCCGCCGACCGGAACGGGGAAACGCCCTTGCATCACGTCGGCCGCCCCGTGTTCTGGGGGGCGAGGTCCGACCTGGAAGACCTGCTCCTGCGACACGGGGCCGACGTTCACGCGGTCAACGCGAGAGGGGCGACTCCCCTTCATCACGCGACCTGGTGGGAACGTCCGGAACTGGTGGATACGTTGATCCGGCATGGCGCCGACGTCAACGCGAGGGACGCCGACGGCTGGACGCCCCTGGACCACGCGGTGTATCGATATGAGGAATTGAAAGTACGCTTAGGAAATATATGGGACGAAAAGTTCGATCGACGATGGCGCGCGGGAGCCCTGGCCGTCTGGAACCACGGCGGCCGGTCCGGCTCGGAGATCGAGCGGGTCATCGAAAAGGCGCACGCCGATGGGATGGCGCATGCCCGCCGTCCTGGTGGCGCGTAGAGGTCTCCCTTGAGTGAGGAACGGACTGGGAATCGCTTCCCGACCATCGATTCCCAGGGTGCCCGGGTCAAGCGAGCTTTGACCCGGGCACCCAGACCCTGAGGAATAGGCCGGGAATCACTTCCCGGTTTGTCGATGGATCAGGGTGCCACGAGGTTCGGTGGACCGAACCTCGTGGCACCCACGGCTCGCTCCACAT
>JBFWRA010000323.1:0-5573 GCA_050249155.1 Isosphaeraceae bacterium
TTCCGATCTTGGTTCTCGCTGCTGGATCCCGTCGCCTCGGTGATGGTGCCCGCCCTCGCCGAGTCGCTGGTCATGACGGAGCCCCAGCCCCCCGTCTTTCGTGAGGTCACGTTGGCCCTGACCGAACGACGTCGCGTACCCGAGACGGTCGCCGCGTTCCAGGCGATTCTCGACCACCTCGACGGCCAGCCCGAGCCCCCGCTCGCCGAGGTCGAAGCACGCGACCGCATCGCCAAACGCCGCTCCGCGGCCGCCGCCGGACTGGCCGAACTGGGCGCTCTGGATCGGGTCTGGCCGTTGCTGCGACACGATGAGGACCCTCGGCTTCGCGCGTTCGTGATCGATCGGTTCGCGAGATTCGCCGTCAATCCACGGGGCTTGCTCGACCGACTCAACACGGCCGAGGTCGATCCAGTCGAGCTTCAAGGGGTGCTCATGACCCTGGCGGAGATGCGCGAATCGCGTCCGGAACGTTTGAGTCCGACCACACTGGAGGAGATCGCGACCAGCGCGGCGGCGCTCCTCCGCGACCACGACGACTCGGGAGTCCATTCCGCGGCGGAACTGGTCCTTCGCCGGATCGGCAGGGGTGACCTGATCTTCTCCGCGACAAGCGCCGCCGGCGTCACCGACGCTCCTCTGGGGCGAAGCCGCTGGTATCTTGGCCACAACGGCCACACGTTCGCGGTCGTCCGGCTGGAAGGGGGCTGGCGAGGGACTTACCCCCACGAGGACGGCTACGACCCGGTCGAGGCCCGCCAGTACGTCCAGATCGGCAGGACGGTCGCGGTGTCCACCCGCGAGGTCACCCGCGGTCAAATCCAGCGCTTGCGCCTTGGGGCCGAGCACGACGATTCGGCGGGAAACACGGACGACCACCCCGCCAACACGGTCACCTGGTACGAGGCCGCTCGCTACTGCAACCGCCTCAGCGACCTGGCGGGGCTCCCGCGCTGCTATCCCGAGCCGATCGGCCCGAACATGGTCCTCGACGCCGACGCCGTGAAGGCCGGCGGCTATCGACTGCCCACCGAGGCCGAGTGGGAATTGCTCTGCCGCGCGGGCACCCTGACCGCGCGACCGTTCGGAGACTCCGACGTTCTTCAGGGCAGGTACGCCTGCGGCTGGATCAACTCGTCCGACAAGACCCTCCCCGTCGGACGACTCCTTCCCAACGAACTCGGCCTGTTCGACATGCTGGGAAACCTCTGGGAATGGTGCCACGACGCCGACATGGTCCCGGACTTCTCCCAATCGAATCGGCACGTCTCGCCCTACCCCGCGGGCACTCCCGAGGCCCCGGCCGTCGAGCGGCTGGTCACCGAGACGATCGAGCCTCTCGGGATCGAGGGAGCACCTTCCGTTGATACGGTTCGGGTCACCCGAGGGGGTGCCTACGACTACGCGAACTCGCAGGCGCGATCCGGAAAGCGTTCCGACGGCAAGCCGGGAGACGCGCTGAACTACGACGGGTTCCGTGTTGTCAGAACCATCATGTCAAATTAAAACAGATCTCTGGAACGGCGAATGGCTCACGATCAGTCCCGCACGCCTCCCTGCCTGAAAGGACGATCCCTTGCCCTTGACGCATGAACAGGAAATCGCGTTGCTTCTTGGGGGAACGGTGCGCTTCCCCAGCCCCGCTCCGGCCCACGGCACCCTTTCCATCATCGTGGGAGGCGGCGACCCCTCGGCCCCGAGCGATCCCAGCGACCTTTTCCTGAAGATCAGCCACGGGATCAGCCCGAAGCTCACGATCGTCCGAGTGATTCGCCTAACCGACGTCCGGGCCGCGTTCGGGGAGTTTCCCACTTCGAAAGCCAACGATACGAGCCAGGCTCGATTCCTGACGGCGAGCGAACTGGCCACCCTGGCTCTCGACTTCGTCATTTGCCATCCTCCCGAGAACGACCAGCCCGTGGTCTGGGCGAGGCCGGCGGCCCTGTTCGTTTCGGAAACGGCCCCGGTGTTGATGACCGTCGAAATGGGCCTGACCGCCGTCGAGAGCGCGGAGTATCACCCACCGCTCGGCACGCGTTCCCTGTCGACGCGACCCCACCACCAAGAGGAGGTCGTTCATAACTGCCACCCACTCGAAGCGGTTCCGAAACACTGCCATCCCTAGCGTTCGAAGAGGGTCTGACCATGTTCGCGGACGCCGCTCCCGAAGGGGTGAGCCTCCCATCCATCGACGTGGACGTCCTGATCCTGACCCGCGACGGCCGTCCTCCTCGGGCCACGATCTCGAACGCGGTCGCGTCCCAGCGCGGGGTCTGGACTCGACTTCACGTCGTCGCCGGCGCGCCGGTTGGAGAGGACCCCAATCGCTGGGCGACGATCGCCCGAGCCCGGAACGCCGCGCGGTGCAGAGGAGACGCGCCCCTGGTCCTCTTCCTCGATGACGACGTCGCGCTGGGTCCCGATTGCCTCGCGACGCTCGTCGAGGGATTGACGAGGCGGCCAGACCACGCCGCGCTGGCCGCGAACTACCTGGGAGAGGACCCGCGGGGTCGGCACGTCGCGATGGGGGCGACGCTGTTTCGTCGGGAAGTCCTCGCCTTCCTGGAATTCCGTTGGGAACCTGGGCGCTGCGAGTGCCAGTGCGCCTGCGACGACCTGCGCGCCCACGGGTTCGGCATCGGCTACGAACCGTCGGCCGTCGCCCGACACGAGCCCGACGCCCCCCGAGACGCGCGCGATTCATCGCCTCGTCGCGGCGAGGCCCCTCGGGTTCTGGCGGCCTTCGATCAGAACCACGCCCGAAAGTTCCGCAGGCAGTTCCTCCCGACGCTCCGCGCCTCGGGAAACCGCGAAACCGTCACGGTCGTTGGATATGGTCTGGACCCTCTGGATCGCCGGTTGCTCGCGGGGACGGAGGGGGTCGAGTTGATCCACGTCGTTCCGAACGGCGTCCACCCGGCGATCCGTCGGCTTCGCGACTTTCCCACGATCCTGTCCCAGTGGCCTCCGGAGACCCCCGTGGCGTACTGGGATGCCGGTGACGTGGCGTTCCAGTCGCCGCTCGGCCCCCTCTGGACGCTGGTCCGCGCCCATCCCGGGAAGTTGCTCGTCGTCCGAGAACCCTCCCGATACCCTGAGAACGGAGCGGTCGCCGCGTGGACCCTCGGCATTCACGATCCGGTCGCGCGCCTCAGGGTGTTTCGACTGCTGGCTTCGAGGCCATTCTTCAACGCTGGGTTCGCCGCTGGCGACGCGAAGACCTTGATCCGCTACTTCCGAGAGGCCGATCGACTGCTCCATTCCTCGACGCTGGCGGGCAGCGGCGATTGGGGCGATCAAACCGCGTTCAATCTCTATTGCCATGACGATCCGTCTCGCTATCGCGAGGTCGCGATCGGATGGAACTATTGCCTGCACGACCGAGCGCAGGCGAGCTACGTATTCTCACCCGAAGGACTTGTCCGATCAACGGACGGCCAGCCGGTCCACGTCGTTCACGGCAACGCCTCGTCCTACCGGCAACTCGATCTAGCACACGTGTGGGAATGAGGCGCGATCGGTCGACCGATCCGACCGCGTCACGCCTCGGAGTTGGGTTCGTTTCGTCGGGGGGTCGAAAGCCTGAGCGCCGTGGGAAGATCGTCGGGGAGCCCCGGAACGACCTCGGCGCTCACGCCCAGGATCCGAAGCCGCTCGTCCACGCCAGTGTCGGCGGCGACGTCCTGTGAGATCACGACGTGACCCGCGCTGGTGAACCGCGGCAGGTCGACGGTCTGACGGACGGTCGGGCCAAAGTAATCGGGGCGGTCTCCGAAGGTCGCGGTGACCACCGGGCCGCGGTGGACCGCCACGCGAGGGGCCAGCGGCTGGTCGGGCGTGGGCGTCCACTCCGCGATCCGAAGCGCCACGGAGACCGCGTCGGTCGTCTCGGCGAACACGGCCAGGAGTCCCTCGCCACTGGTTTTCACAGTCACCCCGTGGCCGTCGCGCACCGCGGAGTCCAGCGCGTGGAGCAGCTCGATCACCGCGCCGACGGAGGCACCCTCCCCCCTGGATCGCGCCAGGGCCTCGACCGCCTGGGGCTCGGGCCCGGCGGCCAGCACCGTCATGGCGGCGACCGCCGCCAACCGTCCCGGGGCCAGAACCTCTCCCGGGAACAATGACCGAAACAGGGGCGACGCCGACGCCTGAGCGGCGGTCAGTACGTCGTCGCGAGGGGCGGTCCGCTCCACCCGGAGCAAGACCTCGTGGTCAGTCTCATTGAAAAGGCCGAGCACCTGGCCACCCGACCGCAACGCCGAGGGCGCTTCCGGCACGTGCCCCGGCGCGATCCTGACGTCCCAGCGTCGGAGCCCAGGAGGGGTGCGGACTTTAAAATCCAGGGCCCAGGGAAGCTGCGGGCCTCGAAGACGGTAGGTGCCCTCCGGCAGAGCCAGGGTCAGGTTGACCCGCTCCCCAGGACCGATCCGGATCTGCGCCGGAACGTGCGGGGAATGGGCCGGACCTCCCACGCAGTAGGTGGCGGTGTCCGCCTCGCGGATCTCGGGGTGGACTCGAAACGCGAGCTCGACGGAGGCCCCGAAGTCGTTGGCGAACTCGACCTGACAGGCCTCGCACGCTCCGTGTTCCCGGACCGACCTCAGCGAGTCGTGAACCTCGCTGGGGAGGCGGCAGGAGGGACAAATCACGTCCCAGAGCGGCACGAGGAGTCCTTCGCGGACCCCGAGCAGGCAACCGGCGACCACGACGTCGGCCTCCATCCCCCAACGATCGGCGATCGTCAGCGGACGGAGTCGGGCGATCTCCTGCGCGGGGGCATGGGCCAGGAACGAGCCAAGCCGTTCCACGAACGCGGGATCGGCCCCCGCCCGAGTCAGCGCCTGAAGGCGGGTCGAGAGTCGACGTCGACGCGCCCCACCGAGCCTGGGCGTCCGCTCGAACGGGTCGCCTTCCTCGGGCGCGGTCCGACTCTGGATCACCGCCTCGTCGATCCGCCGATAGACCCGGTCAAGCCCCCGGCGGGCCTTCAAACCAACCTCGATCGCGGCGGCGGCGCGCCCAAGCGGACCCCGCGGGACCACCCGGATTCGGTGTTCCAGGATCGTCCCGCCCTCGGGCCGAGGTCGCATCTCGACCTTGCTGGTGAACCAGCGGAAAGGCCCGCTCTGAAAGACCCGAAGCACCCCGAACCGTCCGGGTTCCACCCATTCAAAAGGATACTCACGCCAGGAGAGATTCATACCAAGAAACCACACCGAGGCGTCGCGCCCAGCGGGACCGTCGGCGTCGGGGCCGGGGCCGTACCGGGGTGCCGGCAGCCCGACCGCCCGGTTCAATCGCTCGGTGTTCGAGACCAGGGGCCAGAGCGCCTCGGGGGTCGCTCGAAGTTCCCAGCGGAACTCGTACGACAGGACCTCGTTGGGGTCGTGCGACGGCAGGGCCGGGTGGGCGGCGTCGGCGGTGGGTTCGCCGCGGGCCAGGCGGTCGAGATCGGCGAGCATCGCGCCGGCGTCGGGGTAGCGGTCGTCGGGACGCTTCTCCAGGGCCCAGGCGACGACCCGCCCGACCCCGGCGGAGGCGTCCCGGTTGAAACGGCTCACCGGGGGTGCCGG
>JBFWRA010000324.1:0-5571 GCA_050249155.1 Isosphaeraceae bacterium
AGGGTAGGGGTTGTAGCCCTGGGACATTGGAAGATGGTCCATGTGCTCGACGCCCCCGGCGAGGACCGCCTCGTCCATTCCCGCGGCGATGCTCAGGGCGGCGTCGTTGATGGCCTGAAGGCTCGACGCGCAGTTCCGGTTGACGGTCACCCCGCCGACCTCGACGGGTAAATCGGCCGCCAGCGCGGCGATCCTGGCGACGTCGTAGCCCTGTTCGCCGGTTTGCTGCACGCAGCCCCAGCGGACGTCCCCGATCAGCATCGGGTCGATCCCCGTCCGGTCCACCAGCGCCCGAAGCACCCGCGCCGAGAGGTCCTCGGCCCGGACGTCCCGGAAGTATCCGTTCTCGGCGGAGGCCCGACCAATCGGAGTCCGCACGGCGTCAATGACCACGGCGTGTCTCACGGCAACCTCCTCGTTGGGTTCGTTCGGCGTGCGGGGCGAATCCCCTCGGTCTGGTCATCGCGCCAGGGTCTTCAACGCGGCGGGCCTGGGATAGAATCGCCCACCTTCGGCCGCCAGTTTCTTGAGGACCTCGGTCGGTTCGAACCGCGGCCCCAGGTGGGCGTACGCCTCCAGCCGCTCAAGGATCGCGGCGGGCCCCTCGGTATCCGCCCAGCGGAGCGGGCCCCCTCGGAACGGTGGAAAGCCCGTGCCCAGGATCATGCCCATGTCGGCGTCCGCGGGGTCGCGGACGATGCCTTCTTGCAACGCCCGGGTCGCTTCCAGAAGCATCGCCAGAAAGAGCCGATCGGTGATCTCCTCGGCGCTTGGCTCTTTGTCGCCGGTCCTGTGCCGGTTTAGAAACGCCTCGAACGCCGGGTCCGGCGCGGGCTTCCCCTTGGCGTCGAACCGGCGGAAGCCGGCCCCCGATTTCTTGCCCAACCTCCCCGCGGCGACCAGTTCGTCGAGCAAGGGCTCGGGCTTCGCTCGATCAGGGTAGGCTTCGATCATCACATGACCCGAATAACAAAGCGTGTCCAGGCCGACGAGGTCCTCCAGCGCGATCGGGCCCATCGGCATTCCGAAGCGGGTCGCCGCCCGGTCGATCGCGTCCATCGACGCGCCCTCGGTCAACAGGCGAAGCGCCTCGCTCAGGTACGGATAGAGCACCCGGTTGACCAAAAACCCGGCGCAGTCCCGGACGACGATCGGCGTCTTGCGGACCCGTTTGGCCAGCGCCACGACCGTCGCCACGGTCTCGTCGGAGGTCGCCTCGCCTCGGATCACCTCGACCAGTTCCATCCGGTCCACGGGGTTGAAGAAGTGCATCCCGACGAACCGGGAAGGGTCCGGCCAGGCGGCCGACATGCGGGTGATGGCGATGGTCGAGGTGTTGCTGGCGACCGTCGCGCCCGAGGGCAGGATCGCGCTGAGCGCCTGGAATGTCTCGGTCTTGGCGCGGGGGTTCTCGGTGATCGCCTCGACGACGAAGTCGCACTCCGCCAGGGCGTCGAGCCGGGTGCCGGTCCCAAGCCTGCTCAGCATCGCGGCCAGGTCGTCGGTGGTGGCTCTGCCGATCTTGATCCGCGACGTGACGACCTCTCTGGCGCGGGCGAGCCCGGCGTCCAGCCGCTCCTGATCGACGTCGACCATGACCGTCGGGATTCCCGATCGCGCGCAGGCCGTCGCGATGCCCGCGCCCATCAGGCCCGCGCCGATCACGCCGACCCGCTGGACCGCGCGGGGCTTGACCGACGGGTCGGTCACGCCAGGGTCGCGAGCCAGGCGGTTACTCATGAAGAAGACGGAGATCAGGTTCGCCGCGGTCGTCGATCCGACCACGCCCAGGGCCGCGGCGCGCTCGATCTCCAGCCCTTTCTCCAACGATTTGTTCACACCGTCACGGATCGCTCCGACCGCCGCCAGGGGCGCGGGGTAGTGCCCCTTGGTCTTGGCCTTGATGAACCCCTCGGCGGTGCCGAAGAGGAACGCCGCGGCGTCGGGCCCCAGGCCCAGTGGCCCCTCGCGCTGGCGGCGGGTCTCGACCCAGGCGCCCGTTTCCTGGAGATGATCGATCCGTCGCAGGCCCTCGTCGAGCAAGCGGTCGGTGGGGACGGCGTCGAACGCGAAGCCGATCGCCACGGCCTTTCTCGCGTCGATCGTCTCGCCCGAGCCGATCATCTCGACCGCGGCGCTGGCGCCGACGAGCCTGGGCAGGCGCTGGGTGCCTCCCCAGGCCGGGATCAGGCCGACCTTCACTTCCGGCAGGGCGATCTTGGTGGCGGGGCCGTCGGCGACGATCCGGTCGTCCATGGCGAGGACCAGTTCGGTCCCACCCCCCATGCAGGGACCGTCGATCAGGGCGACGGTGGGAAACGGCAGCTTGGCGACCCTCCCGAAGAGGGTATGGCCGATGTCGATTCCGCGACCGATCTCCTCGGGGGTCGACGCCGAGAGCGCTCCCAGTTCGTTCAGGTCGGCCCCGGCGATGAACTGTTCGGGCTTGCCGCTGCGAAACAGCAGGCCGCGAAGGTCGCCGCGCCCCTCCAGGCGGCCGACCAGTTCCGCCAGCTCCGCGAGCACCGCGGAGCCGAGGGTGTTGACCTTCTTCTCGGGAAGGTCCAACGTGACCAGTCCCACCCTGTCGCCAATCTCTTCAAACCGCAATGCCTGGGTCATGGCGCGAACTCCGTGTCCTGTCCTGTCGTGTCGAGTTGAGGAGGACGGTCGGCCCGCCCGATTCAGATTTTCATTCAGATCAATAGGTCATCAAGATTTCCGCCGCGTCGACGCCGGCGATCGCGGAGAATTCGCCCGCCTCGATCGACTCGCCCAGCTTGGTGACCGCGCGGAAGTCGCGGTCGGTGGGGCGGTTCCCCTTCAAGCCGCGAGTCAGGTCGCGGCAGAGGACGTCGGCCGCCTTCTCGATCAGTTCGCCACGGCCAGGGGCGTACAGCGCGGTGGTCATGATCACCACGAGGTCCTGGAGTCGTCGCGAGAGCTCGGCCATGCGGCACTGCCGGTCGGCGAGATTCAATTGATGCTTGCGCATCGCCGCGCTGATCTCGAACCGGCTTCGCCGCAGTCCCGCCGCCGCGAACCGGACGTGCGACGCCAGCGGTTCGGGGACTCCCTTGAGGTCGGGCGAATCGGGCCAGATCGATCCGAGGCGTTGCGAGGCCCACCAGCCGGCGTACGCCCCCAGGGGGCCTCGCAGCGCCCAGAGATGCGCTGGGTTGCCCAGGTTCGGACGCTTGATCCCGCTGGCCGCCAGGGTCTGGCCGATGGGTTCGAAATACGCCTTGCCGTGCTCCTTGACGAGGGATTTGAAGAAGCTCATGCCCAGCATCTCACCCTCCCCCTCGTAGATGCAGGGGGCGAGGAACTCGTGGACGTCGTCTCCAAACGGGTGGCCGTGGAGGAACGCCCGGCCGCCGTGCGTCTTCATCGAAAGCTCGATCGCCGCCTCCTTCTGGGCCTCGCTGCCGAAGATCTTGGCGACGACGCATTCCATCTCGCCGCGGTAACCCTGGTCGATCAGCCCGGCGCACCAGGCGACCAGCGCGTCGCAACCCACGATCAAACCGGCGAGCCGGCCGATTCGCCTTCGGACCAGTTCCCTCGCGGCGATCGGCGCGCCATACGTCTTGCGGAACCGCGCCCAGGGAAGCATCCCGGCGAGCATCCCGCGCATCGTGCCGGCCGCCGCGGCGCAGAGCGCGACGCGCCCGAGGTTCAGGCCGTGATAGGCCACCGTCAGGCCGTCCCCCCGGGCCGGGCGCAGAAGGTTCTCCGCGGGCACCCGGAAATCCCGGAACTTCAGGCCGTTGTTATGCGTATGCTTCAACGCGTAGAGCCCGTACCGCACCAGTTGAAAGTGCTCGTCCTCGTGGTCGGGCAGGTCGGCGATCAGCACCGCGGGGGTGCCCTCGATCTTGCAAACCAGGCCGATGGTTCGCCCTGGCACGGCGTTGGTGATGAAGAGTTTCTCACCATTGACGACAAAGTCGTCACCGTCGCGAACCGCCGTGGTCCTCAGCGCGGTGAGGTCCGACCCGGCTCCGGGCTCCGTCAGCGCGAAGGCCGAGAGCCGTTCGCCGCTGGCGAGCCTGGGAAGCATCCGGCTTTTTTGCTCGGGGCTGCCGAACGCCCGAAGCGGGTCGACCGCTCCAATGCAGCCGTGGACCGACGCGAGGCCGGCGACGGTCGGGTCGATCGCCGCCATGCTGGTCAAAAACGGCGCGAAGGCGGAAAACGGCGCGCCGGTCCCACCGTATTCGGGGTCGACCAGCAGTCCCCAGTAACCGACGCCCGCGAGTTCCTGGAGCGTTTCGGGGGAGACCTTGGACTGGTCGTCGAGGATCGTTCCAGCGGCCTTGCGGCGACGGACCACGTCGAGCGAGCGCCTCATGACCTCGCGACAATCCTCGGAGACCTCGGGGGCGAACGGCCGGAAGAGGTCGACCGGGACGGACTTCCCCCAGACGGCGAGGTGGACCGGGCTATTGGTGGTCTGATACCGCGCGGCGAACATCGCCTCGACCTGGTCGTCGGCGCGATCGATCGTGCCGGTCGCCCGGGCCTCCTCGACGGTCTTGCCGCCGAGGGTCAGCGCGGTCTCGACGAAGTTGGGCGCGTCGGGCGCGGCCTGGCGGTCCGCGGTCTCAGGCGGTCGCGTGGTGGTGGCCATCGGGAATTCCTCCGCGGTTGCGGGTGACGGGTCTTGGGGCCGCTCGGCTCAGGGCGATTCCTGTTCGAGCAACCAGTCTTCCAGGATGACGTGGCGGACCCCAGGCGCCCTGAGCAGGGCCGCGCGACCAGGCAACAGCCGGGCGAGCCAGGCGTGCCGGTTCACCCGGCTGCCAAACTCGCGGCCGATCCGGCCGAAGTACGATCGGTTCAATTCGGCCTCGACGTTCCGGCCAAGCCTCTGGAACGTCGCGGGGATCAGGTTCGGCCCAGGGCCGACGTGGATCAACGTGTCCACACCTCCCCGCAACGTCTCGTCGATGGCGTTCCAGAGGAGCTGCGGGTGATCGACCCAGCGGACCATCAGGTCTCGGGCGCTTCCTGGATCGTAACTGGCCTCTCCCGTGACGCAAGAGAGTAGCTTGACGTCGGGCGGATTCAGTCGACCGGGGATCTTGTACAGGGCCGTCGCCACGCGGTTCGGGATGTTCCGCTGCCAGACGATCGGCGTATGCAACGGCGGAAGCTTATGGGTCTTGAGCCGCAACGCGGCCGTCTTCGGCAGTGGGCCGGGCAGCGCCGCGGCCAGCCGGGTGAGCGTCTCCCCCTCACCGTGCAGGACCGCCGTGTTGGGGGAGAGGTAGGCCGAGACGCCCACCATTCCGAGCCCTTCGGAACTGATCTCGCAGCAAAGGGCCTGGACGTCGGTCAACGGCAGCGCGGGGCCTCGCGAGAAGAGCACGCCGACGGTCGAATTCTCGGTCAGGTCCGCGCAGTCGGCCGCGCAGGCCAGGGGAACCGGCAATAGGTGTTCGGCGGTGAAGACCCCCGAGACGATCAGCGCGGCCATCTCGCCGATGCTGTAGCCGAAGCTTTGCCGGGCGTCGGCCGCCTCGACCCCGAAGAATTCCCGAAGTAGTGACACCTGCGCGAGTTCCA
>JBFWRA010000325.1:0-5568 GCA_050249155.1 Isosphaeraceae bacterium
TGGACGAACGGGAGCGCCGGATCATCATGAGCCGCTACGGCCTCAACGGCATCGCCGAGCGGACCCTGGAGCAACTCGGCAAGGAGCTGGGAATCACCAAGGAACGCGTTCGACAGATCGAGTCCCGCGCCCAGGAGAAACTTCGACGATTCGCCAACGAGGAACATCTCGAATTGCCAATGTTTTGATTTGTTCCGAGGGGGCCAGGGCCAGGTGAGCGCGGGGCGTTCCCAACGTCGAGGGTGGGGCGCGTTCCGAGATTCGGAAAGATTTGTGGCGGGTCGAGGGACTGGTCGGGCACTCATGGGGTGGAGTCGCCACCGTCCCCGCGACCGAACCTGATGGACCGCCACGAACATGCCCGACGGACCCCTTCCGAGCCAGCCGCTTTCCCCCTCCTCACGCATCGAGTCGCTCTGGCGGCTGGGCGCGGTGGGGGGGCTGGGCGACGGCCCGCTTCTGGACCGGTTCCTCTCGGGCGATCCGGCCGCCGCCGCGGTCGCGTTCGAGGTGATCGTCAACCGGCACGGGCCGATGGTCCTTGGGCTTTGCCAGCGGACGCTGGGCAACGTCCACGACGCCGAGGACGCCGCCCAGGCCGCGTTCCTCGTCCTGGCCCGACGCGCCCGGGGCGTTCGTCAACGCGAGGACCTCGCCCCCTGGCTCCACGGCGTCGCCCGCAAGATCGCCCGACGCGCCCGGGCCGACGCCGCCAAACGGCGTCGCCGGGAGGTCCCGCTCGTCGCGGAGCCCAGCGCCCCCGACGATCGCGCTGGCCTCTGGGCGGACCTTCACGACGCGCTCGATCGGCTTCCCGATCGGGAGCGCACCCCGGTCATCCTCTGTCACCTGGAGGGGCTCTCGCAGGACGAGGCCGCCGCCCGGCTGGGCTGGCCGTTGCGGACCCTCCAGCGGCGGTTGACCGAAGGCCGGGCCAGGCTCCGCGATCGCCTGAGTCGCGGGGGCGTGACCGCCCCGATGGCGACCGCCTTTTTGAACCAGGCTCCACCCGTCGTCGAACCCGCCTCCGCCTGGTCGCTCGCCACCGCGAGGGCCGCGGTCGGGTTCGCGAAAACGCGGACGCCCACCCTCACGAGTTCGGCCGCCAGCCTGGCCAGGGGAGTTCTCAAGACCATGTTCTGGAACGAATTACGACGTGTCGTGGTGGTCTCGGCCCTCGCGGGGTCGGCCGCCCTGGGACTGGCCCGGGGTTTCTCCCAAACGAAGCCAACCGACCCGCCCCCGACCGAGAAACCCGCCGACGCTCCCGTGCGTCGCGCCTTCGAAGGCGAGGCCCCCGACTCCGCGACCTGGCACACCGCGGGGGTCGTGGTGCTCGACGACGCGACCGGCAAGCCGATCGAAGGAGCCACGCTCCGCGTCCTGGAATACGTTGGGTTTCGGTTCCACGACTTCGCCACCGACGCGAACGGTCGGGTCCGGTTCGAGTATCCCGACCCCGACGGATCGGGGGCCTTCCTGGAAGTTCGGAAGCCGGGTTACGTCCCCCAACGCCACACGGTCGGCGGCTTGATGGGCGCCCCCGCCGATGCCACAGTGACCTTCCGTCTCCGGACCGGGATCACCATCGGCGGGAGCGTCGTGAACGCCGCCGGCGAGCCCGTCGCCGGGGCGAAGGTGGTCGTCACAGTGACAGGTTACGCCATCCCGAGAACACGCCCGGCACTCGAAGAGAAGACCGAGATCACCTTCGACGTCCCCGTCACGACCGACGTCGAGGGACGTTGGACCTGCTCCGAGGTCTCTCCCGACGCCGACAAGGTGAACCTCCAGATCCTTCACCCCGATTATGTCTCGGGAGGCCCGACGACCATCGGCGGACCTGGCCTGCGCTCTCCCGGGATCGAAGTCTTGAAGGCGAGGACCGACCGCCAGGTCTTGAAGTCAGGTGTGACCGTCACCGGGCGGGTGACCGACTCCGAAGGCGAGCCCTTGGCTGGCGCGACCGTCACCGATACGACCGGCGGCCTTTCCTTCATTGAATTCCTAAGAGAAGCGACCACCGACGCCGACGGCCGGTTCCAGTTCCACTTCGAGGAAGGGGAGCGATTGACCCTGACGGGCTCCGCCAGGGGACACGGCCCGGCCGATCGAGCGATTCATGTCAAGCAAGGAGAACCTCCGCTGGCGATCATACTACCCCCGGCGAAGACGCTTCGGGTTCGCGTGATCGATCCGAAGGGTCAGCCGATCCCGGGCGTCGGCGCGTTCATCCCGACCCATTCCAGGTATTCGGGCGTCTTCCTCCGTCGTTACACCGACAAACAGGGCCGCTTCCACTGGGACGACGCACCCGACGCGGAGATTCCCCTGTACGTCTCCCGCAAGGGCTATGTCTCGATTCCCACCCTTCCTGTCCGACCGACCGAGGACGAGGTGACCGTCACGTTGACCCCGGCCTTCGAGATCGACCTCCAGGTGCGGGACACCACGTCTAACGCGGCCGTTCCGAACCTCACCATCGAAACGAGAATCGCCCAGGACCCGGAGAGGCCCGACGGCTGGAGTGGCCAGGGGCGGAAGACCGCCACGAACGCGATTCGCCATTCGATTCAGTTGAGCTCGGCTCAGCCTCATCGCATTCGGGTCCGCGCTCCGGGTTACAAGACCTATGTCTCTCCGGTGATCAAGGGGGACGAAGGACCGACGAACCTCGACGTCAGGCTCCAACCTCTGCTTGGCCCGGGACTCTCCGGCGTGGTCAAGCGCCCCGACGGCACGCCCGAGCCTGGAGCGGTGGTCATCATCGGGGGCTTCGAGCTGGTGCGTGGAACCGTCCAGCGCCCTGACGAACGCTCCTTCCGTACCGAGACCGACGCTGAAGGCCGGTTCACTTTGCCTCCGCTGGACGAGCCGTTCCCGATGACGGCCTTCGGCGCATCAGGGTTCGTCACAATCGACGGTGAACCCGTCGAGGAGATCACCCTCAAACCCTGGGGACGAATCGAAGGCGTGGCGCTCGTCGGATCCAAACCGATGGTGGGTCAGAACGTCAGCCTCACCCAGAGCCCGAGTCGCCCCTTCAACGCGATCACCGTCACCCAGGGTGACGGAACGACCACCGACGCCGAGGGGCGGTTCACCTTCGAGAAGGTGATGCCCAACCCCGACGTCATCGTCATGGCCCCGTTCGACGGCACGATCCAGACGTGGGCCGAGGTCAAGCCTGGCGAGACGACCCAGGTGACCCTCGGAGGCAAGGGGAGACCTGTCGTCGGCAAGCTCGTCCGGCCCGAAGGCGTTTCGTCGGAAGACTGGGCGGGGGCCAGGGTCGTGGTTGGGTTGAGAAGTGATCGCCTCCCTGTCCCCCCACGACCCGTGGACGCCCCCGCGGACTGGCTGGAAACCTGGTGGAACTCGGACGAAGGCCGAGCCTATCGACGGTCTTACGTCAACCGTTCCCTCCAAAAGACCGACCCTGACGGCTCCTTCCGGTTCGACGCCGTTGAGGAGGGAGCGTACCGTCTGACCGTTCAGGCGTGGACCGGGGTCTTGCCCGGCCGAGGACCGGTCAGCGGGCGGCCCTTCACCGTCGACGTTCCGCTCCAGGTCCCACCGATTCCCGGGAACCAATCCGAGGAGCCGTTGGATCTGGGAACCCTGACGCCGACCCCGCGCGAACCGGGAGCCAGGCCGGTGCCACCTCCCTCGTCCCCCCGCCGCGCCCCGGAATGAGGAACAGGCCGGCGACACTTCCCGAGGTTCAGGATCTGGGTGCCCGGGTCAAAGCTCGCGTGACCCGGAAACGCCCTGGCCCTTGATCGAAGCGATTGATCCCAAAGCGCCCCTGGCCGAGCCGTCGCGGACTTGAGAATCGAAGGCGATTACCGGGTGACGCGAGCTTTGACCCGGGCACCCTTGTCCTGACCGCGAGGCCCTTGATTTGATCTCTCAAGACCTCCGGGTGACGCGAGCTTTGACCCGGGCACCCTGGGGATCACAAGTTACGAAGTGAATCCCAGCCCGTTTCTGAGAGAGTGAATGAACGACCTCGGACGCCTACTCCAGATTCGAAGGCCCGAAGGCGTGGGGAAGCAACTCGGCCAGGGTCGATTGGAGGACCTCCGGGCCTTCGCAGAAGGAGTAAACCTCGGCTTCGGGTCCGAACTCGTTGATCACCTGACGGCAAGCGCCACACGGGGCGGTCGGAGTGGGGGTCGGGGTGTGGATCGCCACCGCCACGATCCGGAGCGGGGCGTCGCGATCGGCCGAGGCGATCGCCCGGAAGATCGCGTTCCGCTCGGCGCAGATGGTCAGGCCGTACGAGGCGTTCTCGACGTTGCAGCCGGAGACCACCGCGCCTTCCCCGGTCAAGATCGCCGCGCCGACCCGAAACGCGCTGTAAGGGCAATAGGCTCGGGCGCTGGCGGCCTGCGCCTCCTGGCGAAGTCGCTCGCGATCCTCGGCGGAGATCATTCCGGTTCGCAAGGGCCTGACCTTTCGAGATGGGTCGATGGGGGAATCAATCCTCGGATTCAACGAGCACGAGGCGGACGTCCTCCGTGACGGCCGAGGGCTTGAGGAAGCTCAGGTTGTAAATCTCGCGCTGGCGACCTTTCGGATCGACCAGGAAGATTCTCGAAGGGTGGTCGAGCACGCCGGTGGGACCGACCTTCGCCCACATTCCCCAGGCTTGAATGACCTGGGCCACGTCGGACTCGGGACCGGTCAGGAAGTGCCAGGATTCGGGCTGGGCGTCGTAAATCCTGGCGTAGGACTTCAGGACCTCCGGAGTGTCGCGCCTCGGGTCGAGGGTGACCGAGACGAAGGCGACGTCCGAGCCCCAGAGCCCCGCCTCCTTGAGCGCCTCGCGAACGCGGGTCAGCCCGAAGGTGGTCGCGGGGCACGAACCCGTGCAGGTCGTGTAGATGAAGCTCACGAGCACGGCCTTGCCTCGAAGCGTTTCCAACCGGAACGGTCGACCGTCCTGGTCGATCAGGGCGATCTCGGGGGCCGGGCCCACGTCGGCGAGAACTCCCCCACGCGGCCCTCCTCCCAGGGGCTCGGACCCTGGCGATGGGGAATCGTCCCTCGGTGACGCCCCCAGGAACGCGACCGTCGCCAGGAGCGGGAACGCGAACCATTCTCGAACACCTTGGCGCATGGCGGCATCCTCCCGGTGGATCTCGGGTGAGACTCCTCGATGGTAACGCCAGGACGCCTCGTGGGGAACCGTCCGCGTTCTGGTACCATCCAGGAACGCCGGGAACGATCCCCAGGCGGCCCCTAAGGCTCGGGCGTTTCGGTCGTTAATCTTCAAGACGGCCACCTCCGAGCCTTCCGAACGAGACCCAAGGACCTTCACGTATGACCACCGATCCACGACGAAGCACGCGATGGGCCACGATCACCGTCCTGATTCTGGCCGGTGGAGTCGCCCTGGGTCTCGCCAGGGCGCGTGCCCAGGAGCCCGACGCGAAGGCCCCGATCGTCCCGTCGCGATCGAGTTTCGCCCTGACGATCTACAGCACCGCCGATCCCGCCTCCTTCGACCCCAAGCAAATCGCCAGGTTCCAGATGGTCGACCCGAATTACTCGCTGCCCGGT
>JBFWRA010000326.1:0-5567 GCA_050249155.1 Isosphaeraceae bacterium
CGGAACGGCGTGGAATTGGCTTCGATGCCGGTGTCGAGGACGGCGATCGCGCTGTCCTGGCCTTCGTAAGGAACGCCGAGGCTTCGTAGGTCGTTCAGGCCGATGAGCGAGCCGGTCGTCGAACCCGCGAGGCTCGCCACGGTCTTGAACTGCCAGATGCCGTCGTCGTCCGAGGCGTACATGGTCGTGCCGTCGGCCGAGAACGTGATGCTCAGGCTGGACAGCTCGAATCCTCGGGAGTCGAGGATGTTGATCGTGTTGAAGTTCTCGGCGTAGTTGATCACGACGCCCGACGGGGTGATGCTCACGATTCGGCCACCCAGGCCGGTGCCGGGCACGATGGCGGTGGAGACCGTACCATTGGGGTTGGTGGTGATCGCCACGCGCTCCGGTCCCTGGACGGGCAGCCGGAACGAACCCGGGGCGGGGGTGATCGTGGTGCCGTCGGTCGCCGTGGCCGAGGGTGTGAACGGGAGCGAGAGGCCCGTTCCCAGGTCGGAGACGAACAGACTGCCGCGATAGGCCGGCGGCAGGGCCACGGTGGTCGCCGTCGAATCGATGGTGACCACGCCGGGAATCCCCGCGCCGAGCGTTTGGCCAACGCCGTCGCCAGAGCCGCCGCCCGCCCCGGTCCCGACGGACGAGCCAGTTCCGGTACCGGCTCCGGTGGCCGTGCCGATGTTCACGCCCTGGGAGAAGTACCCGTACTGGTCGAACGAGATATCCTGGAACCGGCGGAAGTCGGTCGTCGCGAACGGGAACCGGTCGGTGATGGTCGAGTCGGTGGAGGTGTCCGAGCCGGGCGGGAACAGGCCGCCGTTGATCGGGAGTTCGCCGTTGATCCCTTGCACGCCGCTGAAACCGGGGTTGCCAGGGATGCCGCCGGCCGGCGGGGTGCCGAAGTCGGTGAACGCGGAATAGACCCGCGAGAGATAGTCTGGGTTGGCCGTGGTCAGGCCGACGATCGGCCCGAGGCTGAACCCGGTCGTCGTGACGCCTGTGGGCAGGCTATTCAGGTTGCTGATGACCTGGCCGGGCGCGTAGGCGTTGGCGTTGAAGAACAGCGCGGTGAACTCTCCCGTGAAGGTCGTTCCGCTGGAGAGCCCGTCGCCGACGAACAGCCCGCGGAGGAACTGCTGGTTCTCTGGACCGGGAACCTCCACGGCGGTCGGGTTGAAGTTGAACCTCAGGGCGCTCTGACCGTCGGTGAACTGGGCGAACATCCCCATGAACGAACCGTCGGGAGCGATTCGATAGACGGCGTTCTTGGCCGGGTTGGACCGGTCCACGCTGGCGACGAACATCGAGGGTCGGCCGTCGAAGTAACCCTCGGCGTCGAACGCGATGTCGTACCAGTTGACCAGGCCGCTGGCCGAGCCCACGGAGTTCCCCGGGGTGGCGGCGGGGTCAAGCTGGTTGACGATCGTGTTGACGTCGAAGAACACGCTGCTCTTGCCCGTGGCCGGGTCGACGCGGTAGATCACGCCAGGGCGGTTCACCGCGCTGGTGACCGACCGGGGCAGGGCGGTCTGCAACGCGGGGTCGTCCAAGGGCAGACCGTTGGCACCGGCACCTCGGGAGATCGCGTAGACCCCCTTGCCGAAGTCGCCACCGGGGCCCGCCTCGATCCGGACGATGTCGCCGCCGAACGACGTGATCGGCGTAAGCTGGGTCACGGAGGTGAGCGGAGCGGCCGAGGGGAAGCCAGGATCTTGCTGGCCAAGCGTCACGACGACGCCACCAGAGACCACGCCCTGAGGCTGAGTCGCGTCGGCCGCGAATGCCGCCAGCCTTGGGTAGACCGAAACGACCGGCGCCAGCAGGCTACGCTCCTCGAGCGGGGCCACGGTGTCGAGTTTCAGGTCACGAGGACGCCGCCGCGCTGGGCCACGCGCCTGCGGTCGGGATCGATGAGACATTCCGTTCTCTCCTTAGGCTAGACTCGTCCGTCCTGGACCGAGGCCGAGACGCCCGGCAACCCACAGTATCGGCGCAGCCGGCTCCCCGGAATGAGAGGAAACCGCGGCAAGTCAGGCTCATCCGGCACGACCGGCTCGCGCGAACTTACCGTTCTAGTCCTCAAGGATCGGTCGGAGGGCGTTCGAGAAATTACCCAAAGAGTCCGCGAGACCCGCGAAACCGGAACAATGAGGTGAGGAGGGAGCGTCGTCGGAGCGCCCCGGAAGGACTTGAACCTCTCGCGAGGGGGGAATGACCGAGGGGCCGGTTCCAGAGGAGTGTCCCCCGGAACCGACCCCTTTGGGTTGGTTCGGCACCGCGATCGCCTCGCGGTAAGGTGGGCGCGGACTTCGCGCGGTCCAGTCAGTCGCTCATTCGGTCATCGACTGCGGACCGGCGGGCCGCGGGGCCCCTTGCGCGGTGCCCGCGCGACGACGGACGTCCAACTCGATCGAGCCGAAGGTTTGCTCGTGCCGCTGGATCGTCATGCCCAGGGCGGTTAGCAGTCGCTTGGCGGTATAGAAGTTCATCACCAGCCGCTGGTTCGCCTTGACGTCCTGTCGACCGGTGGCGAACGGCTGAGGGTTCAGCCCGAAGTCGAGGATGACCTCCTCCGGGGTGGCGGTCACTCTGCAGAAGTTGGAATACGAGGGGACGGTGGCCGAGTCGTCGACGAAGACCTCGGTCGTCTGCTGTTGGGGCTGCGGGGCCCCTTCCGCCGGCGGTGTTTCGCTCATTTTGTTCTCCCAATGGTCGCCCGGAATCGCGCTCTCAAATCCCCGGTGGCGAGCCTGGGGAGTTCTTTGTCGGTCAAACCTCACCAAGCGATCGGCGAATGGCGACCGGCGCGTGTCCCGCCAAAGTTGACCCGAACCCAAGCTTAGGATCAAGGCGTCTTTGAGGCAAGGGCTGATTCGATCAGCCGGTCCAGCTCGGCCACCGTGCGGTCCGCCGCGCCGTTCTGGGCCAACACGAACGAACGCCCGGCCGCGCCTCGGAGCGCCGCCGCTTCCGGGTCGTTCAGGTCCTCGATCAAAGCCGCGGCCAGACCCGCGGCGTCGGAGACCTGGCGCGCTCCTCCCTTGTCCAGCAAGTGCCGGACGGTCTCTCGAAAGTTGTCCGTGTGGGGTCCGAACAGGACCGACGCTCCGAAGGCCGTCGGCTCCATCATGTTCTGTCCACCGCGGCCCGGGAGTAGGCTGCCGCCGACGAACGCCACGTCCGCCAGGCCCCAGACCGCCGAGAGGTCGCCCACCGTGTCAACCAGGATCACGGGGGGGGACTCGCCCCGGACCGACGCGATCGTCGAGGATTGGCTTCGGCGGACGAAGGGCACCCCCTCCCTCCTGAGCCACGAGGCGACCTTCTCGAACCGCTCGGGATGCCGAGGGACCAGGATCATCCGCAGTCCGGGGTGTTCGCGCCGCGCGGACTGGTAGGCCCGCAGCGCGGCTTCCTCCTCGCCTTCCATCGTGCTGCCGGCCACGAAGACGAGGTCGGCTCCCGTCAGGCCGAAGGCCCGACGCAGCGCGAGAGTTCGCGGGTTGTTCCGGTCGCTCTCCAGGCCGTCGTACTTGACCGAGCCCGTGACCCGAACGCGCTTCCGGGGCACGCCCAGGTCGACGAAACGCTCGGCGTATTCCTCGGTCTGGGCGGCCACGGAGTCGAGTCCTCGGAGCGTCGCGCCAAGTGGTCCCCGGAGCTTGCGATAACCCCGATGGCTTCTCATGCTCAGCCTGCCGTTGACGATCGCCACCCGAGCCCCCGCGCGCTTCGCCGACCAGACGAGGTTTGGCCAGAGCTCCAGTTCCACCAGCGCCAGCACCGTCGGCCGGATTCTGGCCACGGCACGCCGCGTCGCCCAGCTAAAATCGAGCGGGGCGAAGAAGGTGACGAGGTCGGGGTAGGTCCGTCGGGCGACCGAGAGTCCCGTCGTGGTGGTGGTCGAGATCACCACGTCCCATCCTGGACGACGCCGGCTCAGTTCCGCCACGATCGGACGCAGGAGCATGACCTCGCCCACGCTCACCGCGTGAAACCAGACACAGGGTCGGTCGCCGATCCGCAGAGGGGCCTCGCCCCGAAGCTTTTCCGACCAGCCGTCGCGGTATTTGCCGGTCCTCAGCGCCTTGTAGATCAGCCAGGGGGAGCTGACCGCCAGCAAGACGAGGTACACGGCGTTCAACAGAAAAGGCATCGGGAGTCCCTTCCCATCGCGGCGCGCGGGGACGTCCAGGTCCCTCGCATCTCGTTGAAATCAATTTCGAAGAGCAATCGTCGTGCCCAACTCCCCGCGCCGGAGGTCGCCCACGAGGAGGAAACCAAGTCCTCGGTTCCTGGGAGTTCGAGTACCTCCCCGGATTCGGCCTGTAACGCTCTCTGGTTTCAACGATTAGGCTGACCAGGAAGGAGGTGGGCCTCCCGTCGGATCGGTCGGGGGGGGCTTGCGTCGGGAACGGCCCGTTCAGAAAAGGTCGCTCGAGGCTTCCTTTCGCATGCAGCAGGCTTTGAACTTTTTACCGGAACCGCAGGGGCACGGGTCGTTCCGGCCCACCTTTCGGCCGGTATTGCGAACGGGTTCCCTCTTGGTTTCTCCCTCTCCCTGGTGCTGGCTGGCGGCGATCGCGGCGTCCTGCTGGGCGCGGACGCTCCCCGCGGCCGGCGCGGCGGCCGTCGCGAGTTCGGAAGGAGCGGACTGGTGAATCGTCTGCGCCCGGTCGAGTTGCCAGCGCGCGCCGAGGTAGGAGAGGAAGTCTGGGTCGAACTGCTCGACACGGAAGACCAGGTCGGTGACCTTGTCGGAGATCCCTTCCCACATCGCCGTGAAGATCTTCATCCCCTCGCGTTTGTACTCCACCTTCGGGTCGATCTGGGCGTAGCCTTGCAGACCGATCGAGCTGCGCAGGTGATCCATCGCGCGGAGGTGTTCCATCCAGCTCGAATCGACGAACTGGAGCAGGAGGACCTTCTCCATCTCGCGCATCTCGGGCCGATGCCGCGTGTCGAGGGCTTTCAGGAGGACTTGCCTGGCCTCGTTTCGACCGAGTGCGCCGAGGGCCTCGCCGGTCGTTTCGAAGTCGAGTTCCAGCCTGGCGAACGCCGCGAGGTCCACTAGCGCCTGGTCGTTGACGGACGGGGAGGTCTGGGGGTGCTTCGCCGTGGTCGGCTTGGGACCGAAGGCCGCGTCGAGCTTCTCGTTCAGGGTTCGGGTGAGTGCCTCCCCCTGGTACTGTTTTCGGGCGACGTCCAGCAGCAAGGACTCGATCTCGGGACGGAGCAGTGGTCGAAGTTCCTCGGCGTCGATCACCGTCTGGAACCGCTCCGAGGCCCAGCGCGCCAGGCCCTCCCGGTCATAACGCGCGGCCTGGCCGGCGGTTCGCTCCTGGAGGAACCGAGACATGCCGACGCGGACGGGGAACTCGATCTCCTTCTGGGTGTAGAGTGAGCGCGTGGCGTCCTGAATCCGACGGATGACGTCGGCCTTGGACAGGCCCGTCCAATCGCCGGGGTCCAGGGCGAGCCCGAATTTCTGGTGGACCCAGCCGGCCAGGGAACGGCGGCCGAAGTCCTCCGTGAGAAACACGCGCGCCTCGGAGAAGTCGACTTTC
>JBFWRA010000327.1:0-5564 GCA_050249155.1 Isosphaeraceae bacterium
ATCGGGGGCACGTCGGGGCGGTCGACGTGTCGGACGAGGCCGCCGTTGACCGTGGTGGAGCCAAAAATCTTGTGGTCGAGCGCGAACGTCAAGTTATTCAGCATGCCCTGTTCATTCTGAGTGCCGAACCCCGTGAACACCTTGCGGCGGACGTCGGCCCTGTGATCGCCGTCGGTATCCTTCAGGTACCAGACGTCCGGCGGCGAGGCGACGTAAACGCCCCCTTTCCAGGGGGCGACGCCCGCCGCCCAGAGCAACCCCTCCGCGAAAACGTGGGATTCGTCAAAGTCGCCGTCGCCATCGATGTCGCGAAGCAGCCGAACCGAGCCCAGTGGGGTTCCGCCGGGTCGTGGCTTGTAGGGATAATCCGTCATCTCGCAAACGTACAGGTCACCATTCTCGTCGAACGCCGCCGCGACGGGACTCCGTAGCGAGGGCTCGGCCGCGACGAGCTGGAGCTCGAAGCCGGCCGAGGCTTCGAAGGTCGCCAGGGCCTCACTCGGCGATTTCAAAGGGGACGGCTTGAGAAACTCGGCGAGTTCCGCATCGGTGTGCGACCGGCGGCTCGGGTCGAACGCGGCCCCGTCGACTTCCTTGAGCCACGAGTCGGGAAGCCCCGACGTCGGCAGACCTCCCTCGGCGCGGATCCTCATCAGCACGTCGCGTGACGCCTGAAAATCATCGAGAATCTTCGCCTTTTCGGGAAAGTCGCGGGCGCGCTGGACGGCCATCTGGCCGTCAAGTTTGGCCACCAGTCGATCGAGACTCTTCTGATCGTAGGGCGCTCTATCGTCGACGTGGGCGTACACGGGATTGGTGTGGGATTCGGCGTCGGGTTGACCCGTTCTGGCCGTCCCAAACGCGCGAGCCGCGACCCACGAGGAACGCGATACGTCGATGGGAACGCTCCACTCGAACCACTCCCCAGAGCGCGTCGAGGCGGGCACCGCGCGTTCCTCCACGACCTCGCCGTTGAGGATGATTTGTATCGTCCTCACCGGCGCGACGTTTGAGAGGACCCGGACCCTGGCCATCAGTCGGTGAGGGCCTGGCCCCGACCTGGCGAGGACCGCGCCAGGCTTCTCACCGTCGACTTCCAGCAAGAGCAGCGGGCCGGTCGTCACGAAGCTACGACCCTCGGCGGCGGCCTTCAGCCACCCTTGAAAGTCGCGAGGCGAGGACGGATCTTGATACGCGTAGGTGATGCAATCCGCGAGTTTTCGGCAGGCGGGGTAGTCGCTGGCTCCCACGATCGGGAACCGATATCCCGTATTCAAGATGTGATACCAATCCGCCAATCCGATGCCGCGGTACTCTCCAAACTGAAGCAATTCGACCCCGTTGACGGCGTTTCTGGCGAAGTCGGCGTAAATGGCCTGGGCGTATCCCCCGTGCGCGTAGAAGGCGAAGCCCCCCTGGCGGATCGTCTCGCGCCCCACCGTGCCATAGGGGGGCCACCGGTCCAGGTCGTAACGCTGGCCCTCGTTCACGAGGCCGTCGCGCAGGTAGAGATTCAAGTGCCCGAACGTTCTGCTGCGATACTCCTGCCCCGACAGGATGCGGACGTCTCCTCGACGACGTTCCGAGATTTTCCCCAGCCCGCGGAGCTGGGGGTAGTCCAGCTCCTCCCGAACGCCATGATACGGCCCCGCGGGCTCGTTGTAGCCCAGCGGGGTTCCGTAGCGGACGTCCTCGGCGTCCAGGAGATCAAAGATCACGGATTCATCGGCCTCGTCCCGGCGAAGCAGATGGAGATGCGGGTCGCCCGAGTCGTACCCCAGCGCGCCCAGGTTCGTGGCGCGCTCCAGGCGAAGGTTCAAGGGGACTTCCTTTCCGGTCGTCACCGTGATCGTCGCCGACGAGGGGCGGTACTCCAGCCCCTTCCAGACTTCCACACGGACCTGACCCGCGGGAACCCGGACCTTCACGCGGCCTGTCGTGTAGAAGAACCGGCCGTAATAGCGAAACGGTCCCTTGCCTTCGCGGTTGCCCTTGCCCGACTTGGGCCAGTCGCCAGTCAGGCTGTAGGGGGTCAACGGACCATCGTCCGGCTGATAAAACTGGCCGTCGGGTCCGACCACGTTGATTCGGCAAGGTGTCGGTCGGTTCGATTCCGAGTCGAGGATCGTCAGGTCGACGACGCCAACTTCGGGACCGGTCGCCGTGGCGGGTTTTCCTGGCCTGTCGAAACCCGTCGGGGTGAACAGCAGGTCGTCGTCGTCGGCCTGGACGTTGGCGTGCGAGGCGATCGCCAATCCAAGGGCGAGACACAGATCTCGAAGTCGTTTCATGATGAAAATGTTCAGATGTCTGGCGGGAGATCAACGAGGAGGCTTGATCGCGATCATGTCGAGGGTCACGGTCCGCCCCTTGATCCCCACCTCGGCGACGGTCGCTTTCGAGGCGGCGGGGGGTCGAGCCGGGTCGTAATGGCGGGGCCGAAGGTCGTTCAAGGCGCGGCTCGCTTCGTCGTCGGCCACGTAATAGGTCGCCTTGGCCAGGTGCCGGAGATCACTTCCGGTTTCGGCCATCACGGACTTGAGCTTCGCGAAGATGGCTTCCACCTGGTCGGACGCCGAGGTCCCCTCGGAGCCGGCGACGTCGGACGTGTAGATGAGATCGCCGCGGTTGATCCTCGCGATTCTGCTGAAAACGGGGGACGGCTTCAGCTCAGGGGTTGAAAGATATTCGATGGGTGGTCCGTCCGGGGAAGCGCCCGCGGCGACGACCAACTCGATTTCGATCGGCGTGTTCATCCGCCATTCCACGAACACCAGGGGTGGAATCGCGTCTTTCCCGAAGAAGGAGACGAACTGCTGGGCGGCCTCCTCCACCGAGGACATTGGGGTCAGGAACGACTTGGCCTGAACGACCTGGCGCCGATTCAGCCCGAGATGCTTCAGGGTCGCATCCAGACTTTCGAGGGTTTTGCGCGTGGCTTCGGACAACGACGGAGCCGGGTCCGCCTGCCCCGAGACGTAAACCCGGCGGCCACGCGGCAACACGGCGGCCACCGATCCGGTCCGCGCGGTCAGGGGACGATTTGGGCCGATTTCGAGTGAATCCTCGCTCCGGGCCTCGACCGCCCGGGTCGCCACGGCGTCCAGAGCCACGCGCGCCTGGGGCAGTGGAAGTCGTGTGACGACCGCCGAGATCGCGGGCGTCGGACGCCCGTCCAGGCGATTGAGCAAGGCCGCGCGCAGCGCGCCAAGGGCCTCGTGGTCGATGGCGTACAGGTTCACCTTGACGAGTCGAGCGGTGTCCGTGTGATACGCGGCGAGAGTTTGGTCGAGCCGTTCGAGGATCGCGGCGGCCTGGCGCTCGGTCGCCTCGTGAACGATCGCTCCCGATCCGTCCAGAGCGAGGATCTGCGTGGTGTGGACCAGGGAGAGGCTCTCGGGCACGACCACGGCGTCGGGAAAGCCCTGGCCGCTCTGGATCGTGATCCGGCGGGGTTCGTCGCTCACCGCCGGGCTCGAGAGGGCCGCCCCGAGCGTCAGGATCAACGTCGCTTCGCGCATGAGAGGGGTCTCTTGAGTCCATAATCAAACGGGATCGGGGATCACCCAGGGCTTGCGGTAGCTGCGACGACAGAGTGAGTTCGCCTGGTCGTCACCGACGATGGCTTCGGTTTTCGGGTCGAACTCCAGGGTGCGTCCGACGCGCCAGGCGACGTTGCCCAGGTGGCAGAGCACGCTGGTGGCGTGGCCGATCTCAATGTCGCAGTTTGGTCGGCTGCCGGACTTGACGCAGTCGATGAAGTTTCGCTTGTGGGCGGAGTCGTGCTGGTCGTTACCGCCGGTCCCCTGGGCGACGACCTTGCCGTCGGGCGAGAACGCCCGCCATCGCGTGTTCCCGATCACGACGTAGCCCTTGTCGCCGAAGATCGAAGCCCCTTCCGGCTCCTCGTCGAGCTTGTAAGCGGACCAGAGCCTCATTTCGTAGAGGATCGTGGCCTTGCGGTCGGGGTAGTCGAGGCTGACGAACAGGGTGTCGGGGAACTCCTGGGCGTCGTCGAAGTAGCGTTTGCCGCCGGTGGATGAGATCACGGTGGGCAGGCCGAGGGGGCCTCCCCCCTGCCCCATGATGGCGGCCTCCAACCCTCGCAGGGCGTAGTCGAGCCTGTGGACGCCGTCGTTGCCGAGATCGCCGGTACCGTAGTCGAAGAACCATCGCCAGTTGCCGTGGAATCGCGCGGGGGTGAAGGGCCGACTGGGCGCGGGGCCGAGCCTGGTGTCGTAGTCCACCCCCGCGGGCACGGGCGCGTCGGCTGGTTTGCCGATCGAGCCTTGCCGGCCGCTTTCCCAGGCTCGCGCGTAAACGGCCTTGCCAATCGCCCCGGTGCGGAGGTACTCCATCGCCTCGGCGAAGTGCGCTCCGCTGCGAGACTGAATGCCAACCTGAACCACCCGGTCGTACTTCCTGGCCGCGGCGATCATCAACCGTCCCTCGCGGACGTTATGGGACGCGGGCTTCTCAACGTAAACATGCTTGCCCGCCTGGCATGCCATGATCGTGGGGATGGCGTGCCAATGGTCGGGAGTTCCCACGATCAGGGCGTCGACGTCCTTGTCCTCGAGAACGGGCCGAAAGTCTCCGTGGATGAAGCCCGGGCGCGACCCCTGACGCGACTCGACCTCGGCGGCCGACTTGTCGTACAGCCGGGAGTCAATATCAATGAGTGTTTTTACCTTCACGCCGTCCATGCCGGAGAACCCGCGAAGCAGGTCTCCCGCCCGGCCTCGAAGGCCCATCATCGCCACCACGACCGTGTCATTGGCCCCGGCCGGCCTGGCCTGCGAGGGGGTTTCCCGAAGTCCTGAGATGGCGACGATCCCTGACGAGATCTTGAGGAATCCACGACGCGAGGGACCGGTCATTGGGGACTCTCCGGGATTGCGACCGTGTGGACCGAGGGCCAGACCGACGCGCGCAGGGTACTCCCCCGGCGCCGCGAGGGCAAGAAAAACCCGCGCGTCGCGCGATCGAGCGACGACTCCGCCGGCGGGTCGCTGACGAACTTCCCTCTCTCGCGTATCATGACGATCTGGCGATTCTCACTCGTTTCCCGGAGGACTTCCCGATGGCGCCTTCGCGTCAAGCGCTCTGTCTGGCCTTCGTCTGGCTCGCGACGATTCCCGCGGCGGGAGCCGAGGTCCCGCTGACGCTCAATCTCTGGCCAGGGCGGCCCCCTGGCGAGACGAAGCCGGTGGGCGAGGAGTCGCTCATGCCCTCGAAGCCTGAGGAGCGTTGTCAGAAGAAGGTGACCAACGTGAGCGAGCCGACGCTCGCGGTGTATCGGCCCTCGAAGGAAACCGACACGGGCGCGGCGGTCCTGATCGCTCCCGGTGGCGGTTACCGGATCATCGCCTATGACCTCGAAGGGGAGGAAGTGGCCGCCTGGCTCAACTCGATTGGTGTGACGGCGGTCGTGCTCAAGTACCGCGTTCCTCGACGCCCCGACACGCCCACCGATCAGCCGCCCGAGGTGGCCCTGATGGACGCGCTGAGGGCGCTGAGCGTGGTGCGGAACTAGGCCGGCGACGGGGGGTTCGAGCCAAAAC
>JBFWRA010000328.1:0-5558 GCA_050249155.1 Isosphaeraceae bacterium
CGACTTGCGAAGCCGCAGCAGCGCCTTGCCCCAAAGCCGCTTCACGACGCCGGGGGAAACCCCCAGGCGCTCGGCCAGGGCCTCAAACGAGAGCCCCTCCTCGTGGTGCCCTCGCACGACCTGCCGGTACCGCTCCGGAAGTTCCTCGATCGCCTTGCGCAGGGCGATTTCACGCTCGTGCTGGACCGCCTGGGCGCCTGGCGAGTTCAGCGTGTCCGCCAGGCCGGGATCGGGCCCGTACTGCGTGTCGGCCCCGACGGGAGAGATCGAGATCTCGCGGTCGACCCGCCGCCGGTCGGTGTCCATGTAGTGCCGGCGGACGTTCGCCAGGCGGTTCCTCATGATCGCCTCGAGCCAGGACATCCACTCAACCGTGGTCCTGCCCCGATAGGACGAGAGCTTTCGCCGGGCCTGAAGGAACGTGTCCTGGACGAGGTCCGACGCCCCGACCTTGGCCGAGAGCGAACGCCCCAACCCGTGGTCCGCCACGCGTTTCAGGTAACCCCGGAAGGCTTCGAGGTTCTCGCCAAGATCGTCGGCCCCGGGCGATTCCGGGCTGACGGGTTCGAGAAGTCCGCCTTCCTGACCGCTGGTCGTCATGGGCCTGGCACTCCTGGCGCGGGGAGGGCGGGACGACATGAGCCCGCTCTCGATCGCTCGCTCCGCTCCTTTCGTTCCGTGCCATCGAGTATGCGCGACTCAGGGCTCGCCAATCAAGCATGTCTTGGAGGCGAGACGCGCGACGACGACGTTGGGGCGGGCGGATCGCGAGGTTGCTCCAGGCAACCCGCTCGCTCCCTCTCGATGTCGCGATCTTCGCCCGTTGTGGGGGCGATCCGTTGCCCTGGCCGCTGGCACCCCGCTACGATCGTCCCCGAACGCGGCTCAACGAGGAAACGGGGGATCGAACCATGCGCCTTTCGCACTGGGTATGGGCTCTCGCCGGGCTCATTCCGTTCACGACGCCGACGGCCTTCGCCGCGGGGCCACGCGCTCCCGACGTCGTCGTGATACTTTCCGACGACATGGGGTTTTCCGACCTCGGCTGTTACGGCGGCGAGATCCCCACGCCGAACCTCGACGCCCTGGCCGCGGGGGGCTTGCGGTTCACCCGGTTTTCCAACACGGCGCGTTGCTGCCCGACCCGGGCGAGCCTCTTGACCGGCCTTTATCCCCACCAGGCCGGCGTCGGCCACATGATGGAGGATCGCGGGAACGAGTTCCCAGGCTACCGCGGCGACCTTCGGACCGATTGCCGAACGATCGCCGAGGTCCTCAAACCGGCCGGCTACCGCTCGTACGCCGCCGGCAAGTGGCACGTCACCCGGTTCATCCGCGACGACGGACCCAAGCATAACTGGCCCCTGGCGCGGGGTTTCGAGCGATTCTACGGGATGGTCAGCGGTGGCGGCAGCTTCTACGACCCGTTCACCCTCGCCCGAGACGACCATCTGATCTCTCCTTACGACGACCCCGAGTACCGGCCCGATACCTATTACTTCACCGACGCCATCACCGATCACGCCGTCCGATTCATTGGCGATCATGCTTCGAAATCGCCCGAGCGTCCGTTCTTTCTCTACGTCGCCTACACGGCCGCCCACTGGCCGATGCACGCCCTGCCCGAGGACGTCGCCCGCCAGAAAGGGCGATACGACGCCGGTTACGAGCCGATCCGGCTCGCCAGGCTGCGCAAGGCCGCCGACCTGGGACTGATCGACGCCTCGCAAGGGGTCAGCCCCGCGGCCGAGCGTTGGGACGAGGTGGCCAACAAGGCCAGAGAAAACGCCTGCATGGAGGTTTATGCGGCGATGGTCGCCCGGATGGACCAGGGCGTGGGCGAGATCGTCAGCGCCTTGAAGGACTCGGGTCGATGGGAGAACACGCTGATCCTTTACCTTCAGGACAACGGCGGATGCGCGGAACTCATGGGTCGGAACCCGGTCGAGGGACGCCAGGACGGCCCGCGCGCCGATCGGCCGACTCTCCCTCCCCTGCCCCGATCGGCGTTTTCCCCGGCGACGGTGCCTCCACAAACCCGAGACGGTTACCCCGTCCGCCAGGGGCCGAACGTCATGCCAGGCCCCGCGGACACGTACGTCGCGTACGGTCGGGGCTGGGCGAACGTCTCGAACACGCCGTTCCGCGAGTACAAGCACTGGGTCCATGAGGGGGGGATCAGCACCCCGTTGATCGCCCACTGGCCCGCGGGGATCGCGGCGCGTGGCGAGCTTCGCCACCAGCCCGGACACCTGATCGACGTCATGGCGACCTGCGTCGACGTGAGCGGATCGACCTATCCAAAAACCCTGGCCGGTCAGAGAATCCCGCCGATGGAGGGAAAGAGCCTGGTCCCCGCGTTCGCGAACCGGCCAATCGATCGCGACGCCCTGTACTGGGAGCACGAAGGCAACCGCGCGGTGGCCGTCGGCGACTGGAAACTGGTGGCCAAGGGGCCGCGAGGCCCCTGGGAGCTATACCACCTGGCGAACGATCGGATCGAGGCGGATAACCTCGCCGAGCGATATCCCGAGAAGGTCGAGGCGCTCTCCGCGAAGTGGGACGCCTGGGCGGAGCGGACCCTGGTCAAGCCCTGGCCCTGGAAGTGATGAACCACTCCACGACCGCCGACATGGCGACGGTTCCGCTCTCGTCGACGACCTCGACGGCCACGGATATCCGCACGCGCCCCCGGGTCCCGAGCGCCTCGGAGGCCCGCGCGACCTCCTCCGGCGGGATGGTCCCCCGCGCGGCGACCCGTCCCCTGGCGGGGTTGTGGAACTTCGACTCCAGCCTGCGAACGACGGGTACGTATCCCTCGGCCTCGCCGAGGTGTCGCAGCAGCGCGACCGCGCTGCCAGCCTCGGCGACCGCCAGCAGCGCCGCGGCGTGGACCGTGCCGAGGTGGTTGTCATACTCCCGCGAAGCCGGCAGGGAGACGAGCCAGCCACCCTCAACGTCCTCGGCCTGGAGGCCGATCATTTGATTGAATGGGAGAGCGGTCACGTCCATATGAGTCAGGTCCTCGGAAGGGTTTGATAGGAGGATCGCCCAGTCGCTCCGTGGACTGAAAAACGCGACATGGAACGGAACGGTGATCCAACGGGTTCCTTCGGGGCCTCAAAACGTTCGGATTTCAAGATAAGAAGGTCGATTGTCCCGCCGGGATCGCTCCGGCTCAACCCCGCCGGTTCTCCGATTTCCAGGCTCGACCCTACAAGGTCCGCGTCCTGGCCCTTATCATGGGAGCCTGACTCGACCCGCCCCAGGTTCCCAGGCACCGGACCTTCGCGATGACGCAGACTCCGCTCCGTCGTTGGCTCGCGGTGATTCTCCTCGGCTCCTGGCTCGCGTCCCCCGCGCGGGCCGACGACTTTCCCAACCCCCCCGATACCGAGAGGAACCCTGGTCAGCCTCCGTCTCCCGAAGAGGCGTTGAAGGTCTTGCGCTTGCCCGAGGGCTTCCGCGCCACGGTGTTCGCCGCCGAGCCCGACGTTCGCAACCCGATCGCCCTGGACTGGGACGGCAGGGGAAGGCTCTGGATCGCGGAGAATTACACCTACGCCGCGCGCGCTGACAAGTTCGACCTGAAATTACGCGATCGCGTGATTATTTTTGAAGATCGCGACGGCGACGGCAAGGCCGACACGCGCAAGGTCTTCACCGACGGCGTTCAGCGGCTCTCCAGCGTCGCGACCGCGCCCGGCGGCGTCTGGCTGCTTTGCCCTCCGCAACTCCTGTTCGTCCCCGATCGTGACGGCGACGACGTCCCCGACGGCGCGGCGGAGGTCGTTCTCGACGGGTTCGAAGTGCCTCCCGAGAACTACCACGGGTTCGCCAACGGCCTGAAGTGGGGCCCCGACGGCTGGCTTTACGGGCGTTGCGGAGCCTCGGCCCCCGGCGAGCTGGGCGTGCCAGGCACCCTGGCGGCCGACCGCGTCCCGGTGCGCGGCGGGCTCTGGCGATATCATCCCACGAAGAAACACGTCGAAGCGCTCACGCACGGGACCACCAACCCCTGGGGGCACGACTGGAACGATCTGGGAGAAGCCTTTTTCATCAACACCGTCAACGGCCACCTCTGGCACGCCGTCGCCGGGGCGCACCTCGTCCGGCCGCATACCGTCGACCCCAATCCCTATGCCTATGAGTTGATCGACCAGCACGCCGACCACTGGCACTGGGACGTCGCCAAGGACTGGACCGACTCTCGTTCCGCCAGCGGCGAGCACGACCGTCGCGGCGGCGGCCATGCGCATAGTGGCATGATGATCTATCAGGGGGACGACTGGCCCGCTCCGTATCAAGGGGGGCTGTTCACCCTGAACCTCCATGGTCGCAGGGTCAACTTCGACGCGATCGAACGCCAGGGGGACGGCTACGTCGGCAAGCACCGTCCCGACCCGATTCTCGCCGGGGACCCCTGGTTCCGCGGCATCGACCTGGGCACCGGACCCGACGGGGGCGTGTTCGTCCTGGACTGGAGCGACACCGGCGAGTGCCACGAGCAGACCGGTGTGCATCGTTCGTCGGGTCGCATCTACAAGATCACGTATGGGGAACCGTCGAAGGTTGCGGCGCTCGACCTGAATCGCGAGCCGTCCGTGGCGCTGGTGGACCGGCTCGACCACCCGAACGCCTGGTACGCCCGGAAGGCCCGGGTGGTCCTCGCGACGCGCCAGGCCCGGGGAGACGCGCTGCCAGGCGTTCGCCAGCGGCTGCTCGCCAGGTTGGGGGGCACCGACGACCCCGCGCGGGTTCTGGCGAACCTCTGGACCTGGCACGCCATCGGCGGCGTGGACCGCCCCTTGCTCCGTTCCCTGGTCCATCACCCTCAGGAGGCCGTTCGGGCCTGGGCCGTCCGCCTGCTCACCGACGACCTTCCCCTGGACACGGTTTACGGCAAGCGTCCCGGGGGTCGGCCCGACCCCGGGCTGTCGAGGGAGGAACTGAGCCTGCTGGCCGACGTCGCCCAGAATGACGGCTCGGGGCTGGTTCGGCTGATCCTGGCGTCGACCCTTCAGCGCCTGCCGCACGCCCAGCGTCCCGCGCTGGCGGGGGCGCTCCTGGCCCGTTCCGAGGACGCCCACGATCACGACGTCCCCTTGATGCTCTGGTACGCCTTGATGCCTCTGGCCGACACGAACCCCGCCGGCCTGGCGACCCTGGGGGCGCGTTGCGCCTTGCCGACGACCCGTCGACTGATCGCCAGGAGGCTCGCCGAGGAGATCGACGGCTCCCCAGGTCCGCTGAACGGCCTGCTCTCAGGCGTGGCGCGGGACGGCGACGACGCGGCATGTCTCGACGTGCTGGCCGGTCTCTCGGAGGGGCTGAGGGGACGTCGCAAGGCGAGCGTTCCCCAAGCCTGGAGCGCGTTGGCCAGCCGGGTCGACTCGATCGCCGAGGCCAGGGACCGGGTCCGCGACCTGAACGTGCTGTTCGGCGACGGCAGGGCGCTGGAGGACGTGCGCCGGGTCGCGCTGGACGAGAAGGCCGAGATCTCCGCGCGGCGTTCGGCCCTGGAATCGCTGATCGCGGCGGAACCCCCCGACCTCCAG
>JBFWRA010000329.1:0-5557 GCA_050249155.1 Isosphaeraceae bacterium
TCCATCGCGGCTCCTGTGCGCACTGGTAAGGTTCGAGTTCAGTCGAGGGACGCCCGACCCCGTCACCATGACGGATCGAGTCCCCAATGAGGTAAAGCGACGGCGGACCACGTTTTTCTTTCAGAACCGATTCGGGCCAAAGAAATGGTCGAAGAAGTCGGGTTCTATCGCGACATGGGTGGACCACGGGTCGAACTCGGAGGGTCGACCTCGCGCGGGCGCTCGGACGGCGTGCGAAGCGACCAGGCGTCCGGCGAACGTTCGTCTCGATTCTCACGATCCCGCGCTTGATTTCGGAACGATCGAGAAAAATTGAATAGAATCAAGTTTCTATTTAATTAAATGCTAAATATTTCAAAATATATTTGAATTATATGATTAAATAACTTGAGTTACGATCATCGAAGGCCCCCGATCTCGGGGCGTGAGTGGCAATGGACCAGGAAGCGGGAATGAGACCGAGGCGGGGCCTTCAGTCCGCATCGCCCGTTTCCGAGCTTAACAGTCGTACCGCGTCATCCTCTCCTTCAACGATCGTCATAAAATTATGACCAAATGTTACGATCGTCGGATGATCTCGCATACACATCGGCAGGGAGCAAAGCGCGAGGCGGCCGTCACGCTTGGCTAACTCGCGAGCCGTCCAGAGCAGCACCCCTCGGAGATCGGCATCGAAGAATTCCACCGCCTCGAAGTTGAGCACGACATGCCGGATCGATTCCCCAGCGAGGAGATCGCGAAGCGCTTCGTGGATCCGTTGGACGTCCTTGAAGTCCGGCCATCGATCGCGGATCCGTGCGATCGCGACATGGTCGAAAAGCAGGCATTCAAGACGCTCAGGGGGCATGACAGGAGTCTCCTGGATCGACCGCCCTTTGAGGAAATCGTTGGATAAGTCGGCTTATACGTCGAGTTCGGGCCGAAATCGCGGTGAGTCCGCCCGATTTTCGCCCAGTGGCCCTGGAAAAGCTCATCGTATCACGATCCAATTTTAGTTTCCTCGTCCACTTCCACTCACACCCCGGAGTCGAAACGCCCGGCCAGTCGCGCCGGGCGACTCCCGCCCGGTGCTTGACGCGGACGCCGTTGGTGGGGAAGAGTCCCGCGAGGTCCTCCGACGGGGCGTGGGACGATCCGATGCGCGAGACCGAACCTCGTCGCGTCTGGGGATCAGGGCCGAGGAGCCGCCCGCGAGTTTCTTCAATTCTCAAACCCCAGTCGCGCCAAGTATACTCATTCTTATCGTCCGGGTGACCGCCGGTCGAGGATCGGGTTTCCGCTTGTGACCCGGGGTGCGCCGCGTCGAGTGATCGTGAGGCGCGACTCCTCTCCCGAACGACGCGAGGCGTGGGACTTCGAGCGTGTCGAACGACAAATCTTCGATCCAAAGCGGAAACGTGGCTGATTCGCGATCATGACTGACCAGTCTCCAGCCGACGACAAGACGCATGCCAGCCTGTTGCATCGACTCCGAACGACTCCCGAGGATCGATCCTCCTGGAACG
The DNA here is from genome assembly GCA_050249155.1 of Isosphaeraceae bacterium. Taxonomy (GTDB): domain Bacteria; phylum Planctomycetota; class Planctomycetia; order Isosphaerales; family Isosphaeraceae; genus JBFWRA01. The sequence continues at coordinate 1,506 of JBFWRA010000329.1, forward strand.
AATTCGTGCGGCGTTATCGACCCTTGCTCAAGGCGTGGGGTCGAGGGTGGGGATTGCAGGAAGCCGACGCGGAGGACGTGGCGCAGGCGGTTTTGCTGCGCCTGGTGGTCAAGCTTCGCCAGTTCGTTTACGACCCCTCGCTGAGCTTCCGGGGGTGGCTGCGGACGGTGGCACGCCGAACCTGGCTGGATTATGTGGCCGACCTCCGGAAGGAATCGCTCGAAGCGGGCCATCCGTATCGGGCCCTGGAGGAGCAGGTCGCGGGAGACGACCTGGAGCGTCGGCTCGCGGAAGCCTTCGACCTCGAGCTACTCGAAGCGGCGAGCGACCGGGTGCGCGAACGGGTCGAGCCCAAGACATGGGAGGCGTTCCATCTCACCACGCTGCTGGCCAGGCCCGCGCGGGAAGTCGCGCAAACGCTGGGAATGCCCGTGGCGAACGTGTTCAAGGCCAAGAGCAACGTGCGGAAGTGGATTCGAGACGAGATCCAGCGCCTGGAATCAGGGACCACTCCATGAGGGATTGCCCGACGCGCGCGGTCTGGAACGACTTTCTCGCCGATCGCCTCACAGCGGTCCCGCAGGCCGACCTGGTCGCGCACGCCGAGTCGTGTCCCAATTGCCTCTCGATTCTGGAAGAGCTGACGACGATTCCCTCGACGGCCGAGGCTGGCGAACCGAATTCGGTCGAGCGTCCTGACGACTCCGCCTGGGACCCGGAGGGTGACTCGTCCGAGGATTCCCGGCGCGGGTTGGGTCGGTCGACTTTGCGGAAACTGCTCGACCTGGTCCCGGACGACTCCGTCGATTCCGGCGGTCAATCCCGGACGGGCCAGCGCTTTCCAGTCCTGCCCGGCTACGAGGTCCAGTCCGAGCTGGCTCGTGGTGGGATGGGGGTCGTTTACCGGGCTTACCAGGTGAAGCTTGGTCGACACGTGGCCGTCAAGACGATTCTCGCCGCCGAGCACGCCACGAGGGATCAGACGCTCCGATTCTTGATCGAGGCGGAGAGCCTCGCCCGGCTCCGCCACCCGAATATCGTCCAGGTCTTCGAGGCCGGAGAGTATCAGGGGATCTCGTATCTGGTGATGGAACTGGTCGAGGGTGGCACCCTGAGCGACGCCTGTCATGGTCGAACGATGCCCCCGCGCCTGGCGGCCCGGCATGTCGAGGCCCTGGCGCGGGCGATCCACCACGCTCACCTGCGAGGGGTGATCCATCGCGACCTGAAGCCGTCGAATATCCTCGTGCAGGGCCTCCCGCGCGCCGAGCCGACTTCCCGCGGCGCGATCGGCCCCGCGGCGCTCGACGGGGCGGTCCTCAAGATCACCGACTTCGGCCTGGCCAAGAACCCGGGCGGGCGCGAGGGGCTGACTCTGTCCGGGACGATTCTCGGCACTCCCGCCTACATGGCTCCCGAACAGGTTGACGACCGGTCGAAGGACGTTGGACCCGCCGTCGATATCCACGCCCTGGGGGTGATTCTCTATGAGTTATTAACGGGATCTCCTCCGTTCCAGGGTCGCTCGGCGCTCCAGGTCCTGGATCTGGTGCGACGGGAAGACCCGGCGTTTCCCCTTCGGATGCGGGCGAGTCTTCCCGCCGACCTCATCGCGATCTGCCTGAAGTGTCTGCGGAAAGAGCCCTCGCGGCGGTATGCCTCGGCCGAAGCGCTGGCGGACGACCTGCGGCGGTTCCTCGACCACGAGCTGATCCACGCGCGGCCGATCGGGCCGTTGGATCGGCTGACGCGGTGGTGCCGTCGCAATCCGGCCAGCGCCGCGTTGGTGGGTCTGTCGGTGACGTCGCTGCTGGTGATCACCGCGGGCGCGATGACAGCCGCGGTGCGAATCGAGGGCGCTCGCAAGCACGCGGTGGCCAGCGCTCTGAGCGAGAGTCGGGCGCGCGCCGCGGCCGAGCGCTCGCGACGCGAGGCGCTGGCGGCCGTCGCGGTGGGGCGGCGGCGGCTCGCGCAGCTCAGCGCGGCGATCGGAGACCGCTACGTGGCGGTCGACGACACCCAGACCGCCCTCCTCTGGTTCGTCGATTCCTGGCTTCAGGACCAGGGTGATCCCACCCGAGAGGCCAGTCATCAACTCCGCCTGGCGGCTCTGCTGGATCGCTCCCCGCGGCTTGACGGAATCTGCTTTCATCCCGAAGTCGTACTTCAGGCGGAATTCGACCCGACCGGCCGTCGCGTCCTGACCCGGACCGGTGGCAACGCGGCTTATCTCTGGAACCCGGAGCGAAGCCGGCTCGTCCTTCCTCCCCTGCGCCATCGCGGTCCGGTGCTGCACGCCGCCTTCAGCCCCGACGGCCGGACGATCGCGACCGCCTCGGCCGACGGCACCGCGAAGCTCTGGGACCTCGAGCCCGGGAAGCCCCAGCGCGGAGTCTGGTCGCACCCCGCGGCGGTCCACGGCGTCGCTTTCAGCCCCGACGGCACCCAGGTCGCCACCGGTTGCGGCGATGGTGGCGTCCGCATCTGGAATACCGCCGACCGCACCCTTGTCCGCACCTTCCCCGCCGCCGAGTCGGCCGTGATCTCGGTCGAGTTCAGCCCCGACGGCAAGCTCCTCGTCACGGCCGACCAGGCGGGCTTCGCCCAGATCTGGAACGTCAACGACGGCCAGGCGTTCGGTCCGAAGCGGGCGCACCGCGCGGTGCTTCAGAGCCCATCCTACCAACTGGTCGTCCCACCCCGGTTCTCTCCAGACGGCCGTAACCTGCTGACGGTCTTCGGCTCCCGGGCCACGGTCCGGGCCGTGGATTCCTCAGGGCCACGGTTCTACTTCAATCTCGGGGCCGAGGTGAAGGATGCGGTCTGGGGACCGCGGAGCGACCGATTGCTTTTCGGGTTCGGCACCACCGCCCGGATCGTTCCCCTCGTCCAGAGCCAGGGTCAGGGTCCAATTCCAGGCCGCGTCGAGGTCCTACACCCTCGGGAAACCTCTCGCGCCGTGTTCAGTCCCGACGGCGGACGCTTCGCGGTGGCCAGTTCGGGGGGCTTGATCCGGGTCTGGGATTCGGCGAGCGGCCAGAGGGTCGGCCTGGAAGTCCGCCAGCTCGATTTCGACGTGGTGCAGACCCTACGATTCAGTCCCGACTCGCGCCGGCTCCTGGTCTCAGGTCGTGACGGCACGGTGAGGATCTGGGACCTCACACCGGAGTCGACCCATCCGATCGCACTTGATCCTTCCGAGGCGCCAGAGCGGTCGGAACGTCGTCGCCTGCGCTTCGGGACGGGTTCAGGGGTCGAGATCGTCTCGCGGATCGATGGCAGGCCCCTCGGTCTCCCGATCGACACCGGCGCGGTCGTGGTCTCATCGTTTTTTCGCGATGGAGGCCGTCGAATCGTGACTCGCACCCGCTCGCAAGCCCGGGTCTGGGACGCGACCACCAGCCGGCCACTGGGCCCTCCCGTGCCGGTCGGGGCCGCGCTCGCCGAGTTCCAGGTCGACGACCGGGGAGCGAGGCTCGCCGTCCTGGATCGCGACCACCAGGTCTTCGAGGTCTGGAATCTGGAAACCGGTCGGCTCCTGTTCCGAGCGCGGAGCGCCGGGGTGCCGCCCAGCGCGAGCGCGGGGCAGACCTCTCGACACGAAGTCCAGTACTTCTGGAAGATCTCCGACGTCGGGTTGAGCCCCAACGGTCGTCGCGTCGTGTTGAAGAGCTTTCGAATCATCCAGGTCTTCGACCTGGACACCGGCCGGGTCATGGCTTCGATCGGAAGCGACGGGGTCCTCGGTCCCATCGAGTTCAGTCGAGACAGCCGGCGGTTCGCCCTGGCCAGCTCGAGCACCAAGGCTCGCGTCTGGTCGGCCGAGAATGGCGAACCGCTCGGACCCCTCCTGCCCCACCCAACCTTCGTCCGGCTCGCCCGATTCAGCCCCGACGCCAGGCTTCTTCTCACCGCCTGCGACGACGAGTCGATCCGGATCTGGGACGGCCTGACGGGCGACCTCCTCGTCCCCGCGTTCCACCTCGACACCACGAGCCTGACTTCCTACTCCTTCACTCAGGACGGCCAGGGCATCCTCGCCCGCCAGGGCG
>JBFWRA010000330.1:0-5549 GCA_050249155.1 Isosphaeraceae bacterium
AGCGACGCGCCCTCCGGCGACGACAACGGCGCCCGGGGAGAACCGCCGTGGTTGAAGGACCAACGCGGATACACCCGGCACGACCAGCCGGGCGAACGGTTCAACCACCGTGAGGACCTCTCCGAGCGACGCAACCAGTTCGCCGATCGGCCCGAGATCGCGAGCGAATTGAAGCGATTGCTGGAACGCTACAAACGCGAGGGACGGAGCACGCCCGGTGAACCTCAGCCGAACGACGCGCCGCTCCGTTGAGAAACCGTCTCGTCGAAGCACCGGATGATCCGGGGGTCGACTCGCCAGGCGAGGGGCCCCCGCGATCCGTCACGAGGAAACGGGGTCCGAGAGCAAGTCGGGCACGGGGGCGTGGGGATAGTCCGCGGTCTCGTAGGAGATCGCCAGCTCGGGCGTGTCGATCCGCCTTTGCCCCTCGGCCAGGGACGTGAGCGCCCGATCCAGGATGCCGCTGGTCAGTAGGGTCCGCTCGACCGGGTAGCTCGGCCTTCCCGTGTGGATCATCCGCTCGATCGCCTTGAGCAGCCAGGCGAAGTGCGGGTAGCGGGGTTCGGTCCGCTCGTCGAACCGGGTGGCGATCGGCTGGGGATGCCCCCGAAGCTTGCAGGCGACGGCGGTCCCCGTCGCGTATCCCTGGAGCATCAGGACGCCACCCATCAGTCCATCCACGTATTGAAACAGGAAGAGGACCACGCCAGGCGTGTCTCGCTTCTCGACGCGGTCCTGATGGGGAGTCACCGCGAGCGCGGCGTTGAGCGCGTCGATGGGCACGGAGCCGTCGTCCACCGCGTTCCAGACGGCCTCGTCACGCAGGCAGCGCACCCAGCGCACGCCGCGCTCACCGCCGCGACGTCGTTCCACCTGGCACTGGAGGAACTCCAGAGCGTGGATTCCATAAATATCCAGACCTGAGTATCCGATACCGACGACCGCCTCGACCTCCGCGCCCAGGGGAATGGAGACGTCCGGAACCCGATACCCCAGCGGCATGGACGAGCCCGCCATGAAGGGAACCTTCAACTCGCGGGCTCTTTGATACATCCAGGACGCGTCGGCCCATTCGGGACCGAGATGCTTGTCGCTGAAGACGGGGACCACCTTTCGGTACTTGACGAAGGCGTCGGTGATCCCCTCGAAAAATCGTCGCCGCGGGTAAAGGTGCTGTCCCTTCTTGTTGTAAGGGTAGTCTCCGTGTTCGCCGATGCTGATGACGCCGTCGACGGGAATATGGTCTTTCCCCAGGGTCAACGCCTCTTCGATCGTGTCGAAGATGGGAACGCCGTGCTTCTTGGACTGGGCCCGCGCGAGGTCCCGTTTCGTGAATTGATCCACGTACATGGACGCGAGCTTGAGCGCGGGGCCGGGGCCGCCCTTTTGTTCCCAACCGTCGAGGATCTTGCCCAGAAGCACGTCGGCATGAAGGCCGAATTCGTAGGCGGTGATCACGGCGGCGACCGACTTCGGAGGGAGAGCGGGGCTGGCGAACGCCCTGGCGGACACCCCCGGGGACAGGGTCGCCGCGGCGGCGGTCGTTCGCAGGAAGTCTCGACGCGTCGTGTTCATCGACCAGCTCCGATTCGTCAAGGATGGGGTGCGACGACTCACTTCAAGGAGCCGAGATATTCGAGCAGGTCGGCGACCTGTCGCGCGGTCATGTCGCGCAGCAGAAGTTCGGGCATCAACGATTGTGGCTGAGTCACGAGATGTTCGACGTTGGACGTGGGCAGACGGAGCACCTTGTTTTGAGCGTCCCTGAGCGCGACTTCCCGATCGTCCTTCTCGACCAGTAGCCCGCTCAAAACGCGACCGTCCTTGGTCTCGACCAGGTACGTCACGTATTGAGGATCGATGAACTTCGAAGGTTCCAGGATCGATTCGAGCAACTGGGCCCGGTCGTACTTCTTGCCGATGGTGGAAAGGTCGGGGCCCACCTCGGCCCCGACCCGGTCGATCTGGTGACAGTTCTTGCAGGTCACGCCCTCGGTCTTGAAGAAGACCTCCTTGCCCCGGTCGGCGTCCCCCGGCATGGCGAGAATCCGGTCCACCTCGACCACCGAGCCCAGCCGCTTGACGCGCTGGTCCGCGGGCAAGAACCGCTCGAAGAGGTCGCGAACGCTCACGTCCTCATGTTTCGCGGCTTTCTCGACGATCAAGGACGCGACGGACTCGGGGAGCGCACGGTCGTCGATCGCATGTGGAAGCCTCATCGCCGCGCTCGTGGACGAGAGCAGTCGATCGACGATCTCGGCGGCGTTTGGGACCGGTGGCCGCTGACGCAATCGATCGAGATCGGCGCGTTCGGCCTCCCGCCGCCTCGTGGCCGAGGCGTCCGCGGCGAGTGGATCGGTCATTTTCGAGAGCCATTCGAAGATCAGGGCGACTCCCTCGCGGTCGACCTCCGTCGAGCCAATATACGGCATTCGACCACTGCCGAGCTTCTCCATCCGATAGAGCAAAACCGAGCGATAGGGATCGCCGGGCGCGATGACCCGAGCGTCGTGGATTCCGAAGGTCCCCTGGGTTGGACGCACGCCGAGCATGTCCGTCTTGTCCAGGGGAAGGTCGATCGTCATCTTCGAAAGGACCGCGCTGCCGGCATGCATTCGATGACAGTGCGAACAATTCACATGCAAGTACGACCGCGCGCGATCGTCGATCGGGGTCGAGGGATCGCTCGCGGGAGTCAGGCGAACCCGGTCCTTCTCGGGAACGGGCCGGTCCAGAACGCGGACGTGGGTGAACGTTTCGAGTTGGGGGGCCGACGCGCCGCCATAGGTGTGCTCTCGGTTCAGTTGCGGCGCGTTGAAGCCCAGGGGCGGTCCCGCCCACTTGTTATGACAGCGCTGGCATTCGGCGCGCCCGGAGAATCGCCAGACCTGTTGTCGCGTTCCGCCGACGGCGTCGGGATCGACCACCTCCAAGGTACGCTCCGCCCCCGCGGAGCCCAGCAGGACCGCGTCGGTCTGCTCGTCGTTCCACTGATAGGAATAGGGCTGCCAATCCAGGCCGTCGAAGTGTAGGACCTGGGTTTCGATCCTCCGAGCGCTGAACGGGTTTCCCTTCCTCAACTCGAGGGAGAGCGTCTTGACGAGAACGGAATCCTTGGGATACGCCCACGCCGGTTCCTCCACTCGGATCGAGGAGGCGTCCGGAAGCGCGACCAGGCGATCCGCCCTGGCGTGATCTTCCCAGGGCGACACGTTGATGGAATAGGGAATGACACCCAGCGCCGGAGCCAATCGGGCGACGTCGGAAAAAAGCCCGGTCTCGCTCAGGGTTCTCGGGAAAGCGCTCGCGCGCCCGGCCTCGGGGTTGGGAACCAGCCGATGCAGGGTTCCGGCGGTGTGGTCCAGCAGGTAGAACTCGCCGCCACGATCCTCACCGAAGCCGACGATCCGATGGGTGGTGTCGGCGAGTTCGCGGTGATCGACGACCTTTCCATTCTCGAATCGAAATCCCCAGATTTTCCCGGTATCATAGTCTCCGTAAATATGATGGCCGTGAAGTTCCTTGATCCTTGATCCATAGTAGGTCAGTCCATCGGTGATCGACGAGGATTCCGAGTGGGGGTGGTCGATGGTGGGTGGAAGGATTGGTGTCGGCCCGCGCGCCCATTCGGGGTGGGTGGGCTGGCGGCCCTCGGTCACGGCCCAGCCGTAGTTTCCTCCGCGTTGAACGCGGTTGAGCATCTCCCAACGCTCCCAACCGACGTCGCCGACCCAGAGGTCTCCGGTCCGGCGATCGAAGCTCATGCGCCAGGGGTTGCGTAGACCGTAAGCCCAGATCTCTCCCCGCGCCCCCGGGGTCGAGACGAACGGATTATCAGGAGGGATTCGGTAGTTTCTCGCACCTTCCGGGTGGTCCACGTCCAGACGAAGGATCGCCGAGAGGAGTCCCGTCACGTCCTGGCCAGCGCGTTTCGGGTCGGGAGGATTGGCCGGTCCGCCGTCTCCCGTGGAAATGTAAAGAGCGCCGTCGGGTCCAAACTTCAGACAGCAGCCGTTGTGCCCGCCCGAGAACCAGGTGATGATCGTCGTTTCGCTTGAGGGATCGAGCGTCGGCGGCTCGGTCGGATTGACGCGAAACCGAGCGACGTGGGTCCCATCCTCCCGTTCGGGCGCTTTGATATAACAGACGTAACAGTATCGATTTTTCTCGAATTCAGGATGAAAGACCAGGGCGTAAACCTGTTCGACGCCGGGAATTTGAGCGCCCAGATCGGCGAACAGGTCGGCGGATTTGACGTCCTCGCGAGGCGGAAACGAGTAAATCTTGCCCGCCTGCTCGACCACGAAGAGTCGGTCGAGACCGGGCGCGGTGGCGAGGTCGAGGCAGTTGTCGAACTTGAGGGAGGGGAACGCGCGCTCGGTCACGTAGGGTGGGGCCGGTTCGGGCGAACCCTTGACTCGTGAGGTGGTCCAGGGAATCCGCTCCGCGATGCCGGACGCGGGCGGATCCGCCAGGGCCACGCGATGCGGGGGCCCGAGGAACGTACCGGTGAGGAAACTCACGAGGAGGACTGACGTGAAACGTGTTCGAGTCGGCATCGCGAAAGTCCGGTCGGCTTGGTGGAAACGTGGGGCGGCGCGCGTTCGTCTCGACGCGAGGCTTCGGGCACGATTGTGACCCGGAAAACGGATCGAGGCAACCCGTCGAACGTGGGAAATCCCCCAGGGCGTCAAGGCAACGTCACGTCCCACACCTTCGCCCGACGCGCCTTGCCTTGTGGTCCCTCGACGGTCAGGACCACGACGTACTCGCCCGCCGCCTCGTACCGATGGATGGGGTGGCGCTGGTCCGACGACTGGCCGTCGCCGAAATCCCAGCGCCACGAGGTGACCTCTCCTTCGGAACGATCCTGGAACGCCACGGCGCGTCTCGCCGGGTCGATCACCTGGAAGGTCCAGTCCGCCGTCACCGGCTTTCGCAAGGTCTTCTCGATCGGCATCAGCCGAAACGCGACCAGGTCCGACGCGTTCCCGTACATGGTGGTCTTGTGCGAGAGGTTCCAGAAGGCCTTGTAACGCTCCGCCTTCTCGTCGTCGTAGTCGAGAATCGCCCAGGACATGCCGATAATTCGATTCTCGACGAGCGTCGAGGGGACCGCCCTGGCGGGGTCTGGCGGCGCGTGGTCGAAGGGCGTCACGAAGAATTCGAGCACGAGCTTGCCGCTCTGGCCAGGCTTGAAGTCATATTTGCAAACGGCGTTGGCGTAAGGCAGCTCCTTGATCCAGGGTTGCGCCCCCCAGACCATCGCCCAGTCCTTCCCCTCGGCCGGAGTGAAGATGTGATAATTCTGCGCGTGAACTCCGTGGAATTGAAAATGCGTTTCAAGTCGATCGCGCAGCTTTTCGATGGGATGCATCTGCCTGATGAGGGGGCCGCCGGAAAGGTCGCCGTCGATCACCACCTCAAAAATGTCGTTATGCAGATCCGGGCGCGCGAAGTCCCAGTAGTCGTCGCTGGCCTCGTAGAGGAAATAGAGGTGGTTCTGTCCCTTGACCCAGCCGACCTTCACCGACACGTCCAGGTCGGCG
>JBFWRA010000331.1:0-5547 GCA_050249155.1 Isosphaeraceae bacterium
TCGGATTCTTTATCAGCGACACAATATCATCACGCATTTCTGCCCCTCCGATCCCGATATCCTCCACATCATGCCCCCGCTCATCGTTGAAGACCGTCACCTCGATCATTTCGTGGAGGCCTTGGATAGCGTGCTGTCCGAGGGATTGCTCAGGCAATCCGTTTTATCGTTGACCAAGGGATTTCATCCTCACTTCTCCGGGAGCCACGCTTCGCCAGAAACCAGCGCTGGTCATTGAAAGACGTTGGCTGTTGAGAACGCCTCGACTTCCGGGCATGGACTGGTGGCATGGTGCGAAACTCCCCAGAGTGCGGGACCTTGAAACTCTCAGGGCATTCTTCATTCATGCATACATTATTATATGTGAAATTGTGTATAAAATCTCCCCGATCATCCAACCCGACCGTCTCGATCGGCCAGCACGCCTTTGGGCTGGGTTCTCAGATAACCCCAGAACGCCAGGCCGCCGGTCAGCAGGGCCACGCTCACAAGCTGGGAAACGGTCATTCCGGCGTACAGGGCCGACTCGTCGTCCCGCAGGCGCTCGATGAGGAACCGGCTGATCGGGTAGGCGACCATCCAGAGGGCGAACACCTCGCCGTCGCGCCGGCGTCGCGGGTAAAACGCCTGGAGCAGCAGGAAGAGCAGCAGGCCGTCGATCGCCGAGTAAAGCTGCGTCGGATGCAAGGGAAGCGATTGCGAGGTTTCCGAGCCGATCAATCCCCGAGCGCGCTCGGCGTTCCAGGGAGGGGACCCCTTGGGGAAGCGGACCGAGATCGCGGAGATCGCGCAGACGTCGCCATAACAGCAACCGTTGAGAAAGCAGCCGATCCGGCCAATCCCGCCGCCAATGGCCACCGAGGGGGCCAGGGCGTCCAGCGTCGGCAGCAGCGGAAAGCGACGGGATCGCCAGGCCCAGAAGAAACCGAGGAACCCGCCGACCAACCCGCCGTAGAAGACGACTCCCCCCTCCCAGATTTTGAAAACGTCGGAAACGGTATGGATGCGGTCGCCCCAGTACTCGACCACGTAGAAAAGCCTGGCTCCGATCACGCCTCCCACCAGCATCCAGAGGGCCACGTCGTAGATCGAATCGGGGTTGAGCCGTTCTCGCCCGGCTCGCCGCACGGCCAGCGCCAGCGCGGTGTAAAACGCGGCGACCACCATCAGCCCGAACCCGTAGACCGGGAATCCCAGGCCGGGGATCTCAAAGAGGATTTGCTTCATCCGCGGGTCGCCGTCGGGGTGTGAGAATCAGGCTCCCAATCGCCTCATTGTCGAGACTCCCCGCGCCTCGAACAAGGGGACTTCAACCCCACGACGCGAAGGCCCCGGGCATCGTTCCCGGGGCCTTCGTCCTCGCTTTGGGTTTTCTGATTTCGATTCGCCTGGCCTCACACCCGAACGTGGGGGCCGCGGAAGTGGCCCCCGGAGTTCGCCTTGGTCGCCGCGACCGGGCCTAGCCGCTTGCGTCGGACCCAGTGCCGGACCGCCTCCGAATACCGCATCGCGATCACAGCCCCCACGCCAACCACCAGCGGAGTGCTGAAGTTCGCTCGCTCGACTCGGCCTGTCGAGGCGGGAAGCCGGGTGTCGTCCCCCATCACGATCGGCGGTGTTCCCGGTTCGGCCGGGGGGGCCTCGGGAGCCTCGTCGAAGCCGAACGACGTCAGTCTGGCGGCCAGGCTCCCCAGGTTCGTCAGCCAGTCGGCCGCGGCGATGGCGACCGCGTCCCCCTTGGGTCGCTCGGGCTCGGGAACCACCACCATCGCGCCGTTGACGGGTGCCTCGATCTCGACGACCTTCTCGCCCTCGACGGCCGCCTCGACCTGTTCCTGTTCCTCGGTGCCAGAATCGTCGTCCTCGTCCGGAGTCCTGGGAGAGTTCCGGGGCGGGGCGGGGCCCCTAGGCGTGTCGGTCGCGTCGGAGGATTCAAAGGCCATCGAGGACGTCTCGGGAACCGACTGACCGTATCCGACCCCGTCGAGCAAACCCGGCGTGTTGGACGCCATCGCCAGCGATCCAGGCCCCACAACCGCGACGTGGTTCGCCTGGGCGACCGGCAAACCAACCGGATTCCCGGCGAAGGTCAATGACAACCCCGAGCCCGACGACGAGGGCGTCAGGGAGGAATCCTCGTTGAAAACCCCCGGCTGTCCCGGGTTCGGATACGCGGTCCCGAAGGGACCGATCGGGCCGGAAAGACCGAGGGTCGGGGAGTGATCCAGGCTGGCGGACGTCGGTCCGAGGGTCGGCTCCGGGGGAGCGGAGGAAAATCCCGCTCCCGAGGGGCTCACCAGCCGAAGACTGAGCGCGGGGCTCTGGCCCAGTCCGTTTTCCAGGAGCGAATCCCAGAGCGTGCCGAGCTGGATTTGCCAGGTCAAGCGGATCGGCCGCCCCCCCGGGTTGACGAGTTGAAGGAGGTAGACGCCACTCCTGAGGTTGACGAACGCGGAGTTCGTGGCCGTGAACTCCAGCCGGCTCATTCCCTGAACGCCCAGGACGTTGAGCCCGACCGTTCCCGTCGCGTCAGGCGCACCGATTCGATAAAGGCCCTCGGTGAGGACCACGAACCGGTAGGTGACGGCCCGGCCCGGGGGGATGACGTCGCGGAAGGAGATTCCTTCCCGAACCTCCTCGTAAAGCGGTCCAAGGTCGTTCCGGTCCCGAGGGCCCACGGGACGGTCCTGGACCTCGAATCGCCCCAGAACTCCCGCGGGTTCGTTCGGTGCGAACGGGACCAGGCCGGAGAGGTCGGTCAGTCCGGAGCCCGCCGAGAGCCGGACCAGGTAGCGGCCCGCGGGGAGCGGTTCGTGGAGCAGGAAGTAATACCTGGCCCCCGGCTCGTTCAGTCCCACGGCGGTGAGCTTCCAGGCCATTCCATCCTCGCCGACGACCTCGACGGCCTCGCCAGGGCCCGTCGCGATGAAGCTCTGGATGCTCAAGGCTCCCGAGAAGGTCAGGGATAAACCGGTGGGGGAGACCTGACTGGGGTCGGCCCAGTTCAGGTTGAGACCGAGGACCTTGACGGGCTCGTTGGCCGGGTCCGCCACGAGATTGAGTCGGAACGTCCCGCCACGCTCGGGGTCGCTCGGATCGCCGGGTGTCATGGTGGCCGGGTCGTATCCGCCCGGAGCGCCCGGGACGTTGGCCCTGCCGGAGAGACCCAGGTAATAGGTCCCTGGTTCAAGTCCCGCGAAGAGGTACGGGTCGTTGGGGGCGTCGGGTCTTCCCTGATTGGCGGTGGCGATCAGTCGTCCCTGGGCGTCGAAGAGGGCCAGAGCCGAGGCCAACGCCGAGCCCTCGCGCTGCGCGGAGACCTCCGCGCCCAACCGCCAGCGACTCCCTTCAGGCAGGGTGAATCGGTAGAGCCGAACCTGCCGAGGGTCGACGACGAAATCGAGCGAGCCGGTGATGAGCGTCGGGGCGTCACCGACCTCGCCGACGTCGGAGGCCTCGTCCAGACCGACGCCAGGGGTTTCAACCTGGAACTCGCCGAGGACCTGGTCGTCGGTCACGTCCGCCAGGAACGAGCCGTCGGCACCGCTGAGGAAACTTCCAGCGGGCAAGACGATCCGGTAGGTTCCAGGACCCAGCGGCCCGGCCAGGGTGAAACTCAGGCGGGTCTCCGACGGGTCGATCTCGACCATGGGGACGGCGAAATCGTCGTAGGCCCTGAGCCAGACTTCTCCGTCGAGTCGGTCGAGTCGGACGTCGTCGTAGTAGGCCAGCGAGAAGGGATCGATCGGTCGATCGAACGTGACGGAAAAGGAGCCGGGTGCTTCTCGGGAGACCGATCCCGCCGCGGGGAAAACGTCCACGACGGTCAAGGATGGACCAAGTTCCGCGGGGGCGACCCCGTCGTAGGCCGAAACGGGCGACGCGGAGACTGAGAGGATCGTCGAGGGCCAGGGGGTCGTGGAAAGAACTAGACGCGCGTCCAACCCTTCAAGAGCCGGACGGCAACGACCGGCCCGACGTTTCAGATGCGAGGTGTTACTCATGGCGTCCACCTACCATGGTCGAGAGGTGCGGGCGGTTGGCGACGTCGAAGGCCGCGAAACCCCGCGGCGACTCCGAACGGTATGCGATTGGGAGACGATCCGACCCCGTCGGGGCCAGGCGTCAAAGACAGGTGACGTGGGGAGTCGATCCGGAGCGGACCGACCCCCTTTGAGTACGATCGTGTTACTTCTTGGAAGCCTTCCGCAGATCCTTCAGGATGCGGAGCAGTGACTCGGTGTCTCCCCAGGCGTGAATCGCGGCGTCCAGCACCGCATCCCAGTTCGATGGATCGACCCCTTCAAGGAGCGTGCCCGCCTTCGTCGCCGACTCGGCGCTGAGGAACGTCATACCGGCGAGGAAGATCGACCACCCGTTGGGGTCGAGTCGGGGCGCGGTGTTGCCAGCCGTGGGAAGAGTACCGGTGAGTTGTTCACCGTAGCCCTCGAAGTGACCGATCTGGACCAGCTCCACATTGATCGAACCGCCACCCTGGTCGGGCTGCGCGGTCACGGTCGTATTGGGGGGAGCGATCGGCGCTTGCGAGGCCGAGCCGAAGTTGACGAGCATCCCGTATGCGCCATAGGAGCCAAACGCCGAGGCCGCCGACGCGCGGAAGTAGTAGGTCTGACCCGGAGTCACGCCCGAGACGGTGAACGTCGCGGTCGCTCCGAAGCTGTTGGGGAGCGAGGTCATGCCGATCCCGGCCTGCGAGCCGTTGTAGACCGTCAGCCGAGGGCTCACCGAACTGAGGTTGGTCGACTGCATCGAGATGGTCATCGTGCCGTTGGTGTTGGCGGGCACGGTGATCGAGTAAAAATCGAGGTCACCGCCGCCGGCGAGGCTCCGCCCACCCAGAGCGACCTGGCCGTTGGAATCGATCAGCGAGGTGAGGTTGGTCGCCGTCGCGAACGTTCCGTCGTTGATCGGGTCGGCCGGATACGCCCCGTAAACCGCCTGGATTCCGGCGATATCATCGGCCGTGAGCGACTGTTTGACGTTGTTGTAGTACGCGTACATCACGGCGCTGGTGATGGTCGAATGGCCGACGCCGAGGGCGTGCCCGATCTCGTGGATCGCGACGGTCTGAAGGTCGTAGTTGGCGTTGATCGCCCAGGAGACGTTCGAGTTCAGCGAGATATCTCCCGCCGCGGAGCCACCGTTGAACGGCGGCGGCAACAGCGCCGTGCCGAGAATTCCCGAGGCCTGCGGGGTCATCGAGATCCTGATATCGCCGAACTGGCCATCTCCTTGCTGGTTACCCGCCGCGCCCAGGGGCGCTCCGTTGTCGGACACCTGAACCATGTTGATGTTGGCGTACGACGACCAGATCGCCGCCGCCCTGCTGAACGCGGTCTGCCAGGTCGCCGTCGGGGCGACCGCGTTCAACGTCGCGTACAGGTTGCTGGAGAGGCCCCCAATGTTGGTGCCGTCGGGCACGAACGAATACGTGATCCGACTCCCGTGAGTGAACGAGCCGCCGAGAGTGGAATAGAGCAACTCTCGACGCTCAAGTCCTTCCAGAAGCGGGGTCACCGCTTTCCG
>JBFWRA010000332.1:0-5546 GCA_050249155.1 Isosphaeraceae bacterium
GTCAGCCGGAAGTCTCTTCCCTGATATCGGTAGGTCAACTTCTTGTGGTCGATGCCCAGGAGGTGGAGGATCGTGGCCTGAAGGTCGTGGACGTGGACGGGGTTCTCGACGGCGTGGTAGCCCAGTTCGTCGGTCGCTCCGTACGTGATCCCTCCTTTCACGCCGCCGCCCGCCAGCCACATGGAGAAGGCGCGCATGTGATGATCTCGGCCGGGGTCTTTCCCCTTGCCCTGGAACATCGGCGTGCGGCCGAATTCGCCTCCCCAGATCACCAGCGTCTCGTCCAGCATTCCCAGTCGTTTCAGGTCCGTCAGCAGCGCGGAGGTGGCTCGATCGGTCTCGCCGGCGCAGAGGGTCATGTAGCGTTCCAGGTCGCCGTGGTGGTCCCAATCGCGATGGTAGAGCTGGATGAAACGGACCCCTCGCTCGGCCAGTCGGCGCGCCAGCAGGCAGTTCGAGGCGAAGGAACCGTCGGCGGCCTTCACGCCGTACAGGTCGAGCGTCTCGGCGGGCTCGCCGGTCAGGTCCATCAATTCGGGGACGCTCGATTGCATCCTGAAGGCCAGTTCATATTGACGGATGCGCGCTTCGATCTCGGGGCTATGCGCGGTCCGGTCGCGCAGGCGGTTCAGCCCCGCCACGGCGTCGATCACGTCGCGCTGGCGGGTCTCGGTCACGCCGGGAGGGCGGTTCAAGTAATGGACCGGGTCTCCGCCCGCGCGGAACTCGACCCCCTGAAACTGGCCGGGCAAGAAACCGCTGTGCCATTGCCGGGTTGAGATCGGTTGCGGGCTGCGGCCGTTGGGCGTGTCGGAGGTCATCACGACGAACCCGGGCAGGTCGTCGCTCTCGCTGCCCAGGCCGTAGGTCACCCAGGAGCCCATGCTCGGCCGACCCTGGATCGCCGTGCCAGTGTTCATCACCGTGTGGGCGGGATCGTGGTTGATCTGATCGGTGTGCATCGATCGAATGATGCACAGGTCGTCCGCGTGCCTGGCGATCGCGGGGAGGAATTCACTGATTTGTTGACCAGATTGGCCGTGTCGATGGAACTTCGTCAAGGGGCGCAAGACCTTCAGCGTTTGCCCCTGAAGCTGCGCGATCGGTTGACCCTTGGTGAACGATTCCGGCATCGGCTGGCCGTCGAGCTTGGCCAGCGCCGGTTTGAAGTCGAAGGTCTCGAATTGCGACGGCCCACCCGACATGTAAAGATAGATGACTCGTTTGACGCGCGGCGTCACGTCGAACGACTTCATCAGGCCGCGCGACCTCCAGGAGGCTTCCCCCGCCATTAACCTCGGGTCCAGCAGCGACGCCAGGGCCACCGAGCCGATCCCCACCGAAGATCGACTCAGGAACGTTCGGCGGTTCATCGCGGAGAGGTCCAGACCAGGTTCGAAAAACATCGGTTCAGTCCCTCATGATCGTCTCGTCGAGGTTCAGCAAGGCGCGCGCGACGGAGGTCCAGGAGGCCAGAGCGGCCGGTTCCAGCCTGGTGTCGGGTTCGGTCAGGCCGACGTCGAGAATCGCGAGGGCCGCGGCGGGGTCGGCCGCGAACTCCTCGCGATGTCTCTTGAGCAGGGAACGCAGGATCGTTCGTTCTTCGTCACCGGGGACCCGGGAAAGCACGGTCCGAAACAGCCAGCGGAGTCGCTGGTCGTCGTCGGTCCCCCCTTCGAGGAGCGCTCGACCGGCCAGCGCCCGGGCGGCCTCGACGTAGCTCGGGTCGTTGAGCAGCGCCAGGGCCGCCTGAGGGGTGTTCGAGACGGGCCGCTTCGCCGTGCAGGATTCCCGGCTGGGCGCGTCGAAGGCGAGCATGCTGGGATGAAGAAGCGTTCGTTGCCAGTGTGTGTACAGACCTCGGCGGTACTGATCGGGGCCGGCGCTGGCCTGGTACTGGCGTTGCGGGAAGTTGAGGAACCGCCAGTAGCCCGCGGGTTGATAGGGTCGGACGCTCTCGCCGCCGATCTCCGAGTTGAGCAACCCGCTGACGCTGAGCGCGAGGTCACGGACTTGCTCAGCCTCCAGTCGAACGCTCGACTGCCTGGCGTAAAGGCGGTTGGCCGGATCGACCGTCGCGAGGTCGTCGCGGGGCCTGGACGATTGCCGGTAGGTGGCGGAGGTGACCATCAACCTCACCAGACGCTTCACGTCCCAGCCGCTCTCGATGAAGGTGACCGCCAGCCAGTCGAGCAGGTCGGGATGGGTGGGCCACTCGCCTTGCGAGCCGAGGTCGTCGAGCGTGTCGGAGAGCCCCGTGCCGAAGTAGCGCTTCCAGAGCCGGTTGACCATCACCCTGGCGGTCTGGGGATGGTCGGGGCGGACCAGCCAACGGGCGAGGTCCAGGCGGGTGGGACGCTGGCCGTCGGGGGGTTCGAGCCCCCCCAGGGCCCTGGGCACGGCGGGGCCGACGATCTCGCCGGACTCGTCCATCCAGTCTCCGCGGCGGAGAATCCGGGTCACCCTGGGTTCACCCGAGGTCGAGACGACGGTGGAGCGGACGACCTTCAAGAGCCTGGCCCTGGCCTGTTCCGCCTTCGTGGTCTCCGCCTTGTCCCCTCGGGCTCGCGACGCGGCGATCGAGGCGTTGAGCCGGGCGAGTTCCTCGGCCTGTTCCGGGGTCGGCACGCTGAGGGTGGGCTTGGGAGTTCCCACTCCCTGTTGCTGGACGTCGGCGAAGAAGGCGGCGAACTCGTAGAACTCCCGGGTCGAATAGGGGTCGTACTTGTGGTCGTGGCACTCCGCGCAGCCGAGGGTCGCTCCCAGCCAGACCGAGCCCGCGTTGCGGACCCGGTCGGCGGCGTAACGGGCGAGGTACTCCTTGGCCTGGGCCCCCCCCTCCTCGGTCGTCATGCCGAGCATGTTGTAGGCCGAGGCCACGCGCTGCCATGTGGTCGGCTCGGGCAGAAGGTCGCCGGCGAGTTGCTCGATCGTGAATCGGTCAAAGGGTATATTCGTGTTGAAGGCGTCGATCACGTAGTCGCGGTACAGGGAGACGGACCGATCGACGTCGCTGTGATAGCCGACGGTGTCGGCGTAGCGGACCAGGTCGAGCCAGAACACGGCCATTCGCTCGCCGTAACGGGGGGAGCCGAGCCAGCGGTCCACGAGCCGTTCGAACGCGTAGGGGGATTCGTCATGGACGAACTGGTCGACCTCCTCCGGCGTCGGTGGGAGGCCTGTCAGGTCCAGGGAGAGCCTGCGGGCCAGGGTCACCCGGTCCGCCTCGGAGGAGGGAGTCAGCCCGTCGCGATCCAGCCTGGCCAGGATGAACCGATCGATCGGGTTCCTCGCCCGACCGGGTTGAGCGACCTTGGGAATCGTCGGGCGACGCGGGGGGATGAGCGACCAATGATCCTCCCAGACCGCCCCTTCCTGGACCCATCGTCGTAGGGTCTGGACCTGTTCGGGAGTGAGGCGCTTCCGGGACTCCGGAGGTGGCATCCGGATCAGGTCGTCCTCCTCGGTGATTCGGAAGATCAGCTCGCTGGCCTCTGGATCGCCGGGCACCACCGCCGCGCTCTCCGAGTCGAGCGTGGCCAGGGCGTCCTCTCGACGGTCGAGCCGCAACCCCGCTTCCCGGGTGCCCGCGTCGGGGCCGTGACAGGTGAAGCAGTGATCCGAGAGGATCGGCCGGACGTCCCGGTTGAACGAGACGGGGGGCTCCCCCGCCATCGACACGACGGGCGAGACCGTCAGGACCGCGAAAAGCCAGAGCGTATCTCTCATCTTTCGAAATGGGTCCCGCATGATCGCCACCCTCAAACTCGACGGGCGGACCGGTCCACCGCGTCCGTCATTTTGTTCATCTTAAGATTAACCTCGGAACCCCCCCAAGGCCAGCGTCAGAGGAACGGTGATGAAGCGAAGGAACCCGAGCCAAGTCGTCCGGCGAGGGTGTGCGAGGCGCGGGGGATCGGGTATGCTAGCACCCGGAACGTCGAAATCCCGCCGAACCGAGTCCCCCCGAACCGACCCCCGCCATGAACGTCCTGAAACGTTTGAAAGACGCCTTCGCCGCCGCGACCCCCGAGGGGGGCGATCCCGTCGCCTTTGGCGAGGCGGTCCGTGTCAGTGGAGACGCCCGGTTCGGGGATTACCAGGCCAATGGCTGCATGGCGCTGGGCAAGGCGCGGGGCGAGAGCCCCAGGGAGATCGCCGCGGCCGTGGCCGCCAGGGTGGATCTTTCCCCGATGGCCGACGCTCCCGAGATCGCTGGACCCGGGTTCCTGAACGTCCGGCTTCGGGAGGACTGGCTCGCGCGGACGCTCGGCGAGCTACTGACCGACCCTTGCCTCGGGATCGTCGCGCCGAACGAACCCAAGACCGTCGTGATCGATTTCTCGTCGCCCAACGTGGCCAAGCCGATGCACGTCGGCCATCTTCGCTCCACGGTCATCGGCGAGAGCCTGGCCCGAATCATCGCCAGCCTCGGTCACGAGGTCGTCCGTGACAACCACCTGGGCGACTGGGGCTCGCAATTCGGGATGATCCTCTGGGGCTGGAAGAACCACCGGGACGAAGCCGCGTTCGAGGCGGACCCGGTCGCCGAACTCGCCAGGCTGTATCGTCTGGCCGCCGAGAAGATCAAGAACCAGGACATGGCCGTCGAACAGGCCACCCGGGCCGAAACCGCCAAGCTCCACGCCGGCGACCCCGAGAACCGCGAACTCTGGTCGCGATTCATGCCCCATTGCCTCGACGCCCTCCAGGCGATCTACCAGCGCCTGGGCACGACGTTTGACGTCGAGCTGGGCGAGAGCTTCTACGATTCGATGCTCGCCGACGTGGTGACCGACCTTCAAGAGAAGGGCCTGGCCGTCCCCAGCGAGGGGGCGACGGTGGTCTTCACCAAGGAATCGAAAACCCCGTTTCTCGTCCGCAAAAGCGACGGGGCCTATAATTACGCCACGACCGACCTGGCCACGATCAAGTATCGCGAGGACCGCTGGAACCCCGACCAGGTGCTCTACGTGGTCGACCACCGACAGGCGGACCACTTCAAGCAGCTCTTCGCCGTCGCCAGGCTGTGGGGCTACGACCAGACCGACTTTCAGCATGTCGCCTTCGGCACGATCCTGGGCCCCGATCGCAAGCCTTACAAGACCCGGGCCGGCGACGTGATCGGGCTGGAATCGCTGCTGGATGAGGGAGTCGCCGAGGCGCTCAAGGTGGTCAAGGAGAATAGCCCGGAACTCGAGCCCGAGGAGCACGCGAAGATCGCCGAGGTCGTCGGCCTCGGAGCCATCAAATACGCCGACCTTTCGCAAAACCGATTGAGTGACTACGTCTTCGACTGGAAGAAAATGCTGGCCATGAACGGCAACACCGGCGCTTATCTCCAGTACGCCTACGCGAGGATTCAGAGCATCTTCCGCAAGGGAGAGGTGACGCCGTCGGAGATTCGGGAGCGACGACCGGCCATCGTCCTGACCCACCCCGCCGAGCGCGCCCTGGCCGTCCGCCTGGTCAAACTCCCCGAGGTCATGGAGATGGCGGCTTCCGACTTGAAGCCCAACGTCCTGACCGACTACCTCTTCGACCTG
>JBFWRA010000333.1:0-5538 GCA_050249155.1 Isosphaeraceae bacterium
GACGACCGCAAGCCCGACGAGGTCGAGTTTCAACCCGCGAGGTTCTGGCTGGCGCGCCGCCTGGTGCTGAACTCGGGGCGGTACCGACCCCGGATGATCGAGGGGGAAAAGCACCTGAGACGCCTCCTCAAGGCCAATCCCAACGCGCTTCCAATCAAAATGACCATGGCGGACTACTACTTCCTGAACGGCATGGCGCGCGAAGCCAGGCCGTTTCTCGAAGAAGTCGCCCCCAACAATCCCGACTACCTCGTGAAACTCGCCGGGGTCTGCTCGATTCTGGGAGACAAGGAGGAGTCGAGGCGGCGCGCCAACCAGGTGATCGACCTGGCCAGGCCGTTGGTGGAGAAAGATCCCAAGAATCTCGGCGCCCGTATTCATTGGTCCAACGCCCTGGTGGTTCTCGAGGATTTTGAGAACTCCCTGGGAATCCTCAAATCCGCGGACGTGCCCGAGGAAAGCAAGCCGCTCCTCAACCAGACGATGGCGGTCATTTGCGCTTCCTGGGCCGACAGCCTCGCGGCGAAGAAAGCGACGGCCGGCGAACGTCTGGACGTTCTGATCCGTGGACTTGACTTCGACCCGAACAGCACACCCCTACATACCAGAATCGCCGACTTGCTCTCCGCCGAGGGTGAAGACTACAAGCGGGTCCGCGAGTTGATGCTCAAGATGATCGAGAACGACCAATCCCCCGCGCTGATCCACTTCGCCCTGGGTAACGACGAGTGGACCCGCGGCAGACTGGCGGAAGCCCGGGCCGAATGGCAAAAGGCCCTCGACTCGAAACGCCCCATGCCCCTGGCCGCGAACAACCTGGCGTGGTCCCTGGCCTACCTTGAACCACTGGATCTGAACCGCGCCCTGGACCTGATCGAGAAAGCCGCGGCGCTGATGCCGAACAATCCACAGATTCGTGGCACCCATGGCCAGGTGCTCACCAAACTCGGGCGCTGGGAGGAGGCCGCTCCGAAACTTGAAGAGGTCATCCGTCTTGGTCTCGGCTCTCCGGCCATCCATCGCGCGCTGGCGGACGCGTATGATCATCTGAACAAACCCGTCCTGGCGACCGAACATCGACGGACGGCCGAGGAACTCGCGGCCGCCGCCCCGCCGAGCACTCTACCCGCGCCGGGCGTCACTCCTCCCGCGAACACGCCAGGCACGACTCCCGCCGGCGAGCCCAAGTCAGGCTCGAAATGACGGCTGGCCTGGCTTCGTTTGGTCAAAGGGGCCAGAGCTTCGTTCGGGAGATCCCGAGCGGCTCTGGCCCGCTTTGGTGGCCGAGGGATGGCGGGACCTCGGGGGCTCCTCCACCAGAATCCACGCGGACCCTGGACGCCCCTTCCGGGAGCGCTTCAGATCCGCCTCAATACGCGTCGGCGCTGACGACCTCGCCCCCGTTGATGGAATGGATCTGGATCCAGACGGGCGCGCTGATCGTGTTCTTGACGAAGCGGACCGAACCGTCCCCTTGAAGCGTGTTGACTCCGCCGGGGTGCCTGCTCCTCGACGCGGCGAACCCGAGCCTGGCGTCGTTGGTTCCCACGCAGGGCAGGTTCATCCCTCGCTCATTGACGCAGATCGTCGACTGGCTGAGCCGGTCGCCCAGGTCGGGCGTTCCATAAAAGTCACGATTGCCGTTGGGGGTGAATCGCGACATGTAAGTTCCACCCCCGGCCGAGCTACTCCAAAAGAGCCCGCGGATGTCGTTCTCGGCTCCCTGAAGCAGCTCCGCGCCGATGATCGTGTTGCTCAACCCGTCGGTCACGTTCGCGAAGCCGATTCGTCCCTCATGCCCGTACGCCGACTTCAGGTGACGAACCACCTGTCCATTGACGGTGACGTCGGTCTGATCCCACTGGGTATTGCCCCAGGCGATGCCGTAATTCCCCTTCTTTAACACCGGGCCACTGAGAATCCCCCCGGCGTACGTGGGCGCGAACCGGAAGTTCACGTCGCGATCACTCGGACATTGCATCACCGAGAGCTTGACCCCGGCCACCGTGCTGTTGATGAAATAACCAAGCGGGATGGGACGAAGCACCCCCTCGGCACCGAGATCGAAATTGATGGAATTATAAAGCGACTGCTGTTCAAGCATCGGAGCGATCATGACGCCGGCCGGCGTGTTCTGGCACCCGATCAGGACGTTCATGCCTCCGGCCAGGGCGCAGTCGCTGGCGGTCGGATAGTTCGGTCGGAAAATCCGCCCTGGCGGAATCGTGTTATGAATGTCGTGATAATTATGCGTGGCGAGGCCGATCTGCTTGAGATTGTTGATGCACTGCGCCCTTCGGGCGGCCTCGCGCGCGGATTGAACGGCGGGCAATAAGAGGGCGATCAGCACGGCGATGATCGCGATGACGACGAGCAACTCAATGAGTGTGAATCCCCGACGAACTGACGACATGAGCATGTCTCCCGATGAGATGAGTCCGAGTCTCGGATATGCGAACCCTTCGTGATCGGGCCTCGCACGAGTCGAACGCGCGCGACGTGGCGGTCCGACGTCGATTGAGACCGCGGCGTCGAAGCCGATCCATCCTCGCTCGATCCGGCACGACCAGAAGAGTCACATTCAGTTGTATCCCCTGAATTCACCGACGTCGAGGTGACTTCGTCGTGGTCGCGAAGGTTCATGGTTTGGCGAGAATGACTTTCCGGCGTTCGATCGTTCCGCGCGCGTTCCACAAACCAGTCGTCGCCAAATCGCATGGGATCTCGGTGTGTCTCGATGGGGGATCGAACCATCCAGACCTCTGGGGCAACCACCGTCGTGATAAAACCCACACCTCGAACCGAGAGGGCGGTGGGGTTCCCACGACGGATTCCGCGATCCCAACGCCCAGGTGACCGTTCCTCCGTCGAGGTTCCCTGGTTATCCTCGACAGCGAA
Organism: Isosphaeraceae bacterium; assembly: GCA_050249155.1. Classification (GTDB taxonomy): domain Bacteria; phylum Planctomycetota; class Planctomycetia; order Isosphaerales; family Isosphaeraceae; genus JBFWRA01. The sequence goes on from JBFWRA010000333.1 coordinate 2,899, forward strand.
GTCTGGTCGTCTCGCTCCGGAAGAGGTCACGCCGCCGATGGACACGGTCGAACATCCACTGGGAAACTACCGATTCCTGCCCGGGATCGCGCCCTACTCACGCGGGGTCGTCGCGGCTCCGGGTTTCGAAATCGTCCGCGCCTCACTTCAACGGCCACTACCCTGGCGCCTGGGATTCGACCGGATCGCGAATCGATTGGCCAGTGAATCCCGGCCAAAGGCCGCGCTTTGCTCGGTCGAACTTCGCTCTCCGAAACCATTCACCTTTGACGGATTCGCCAGGTTCAACGCCGATTACGCGACGATCCTTCACGACTGGGGCGTCTTCGTGGAGGGGATCAACCCCGTCGCCCGAACCAACGTCGCCCCCGAGTTTCACGCCCCGGAAGAGCCATCGCTTTTCGCGTTCTCGTACACGAGACCGGTGACGGAACGGGATCAGGATCCTGTCGCGTCGACGTTCGTGGTCGCCGGCGCGGGCGAGCTGCCCGAGGGGGTCCTGTCCGCCGACGCGATCGTCGCCCCAGGGAATCTCACAGTCGACGGGCTCGCCGAGAAGGTCGGGTTCGTGATCGGGTTGATGGAGGAACGCTTGCGGGGCCTGGGCGCGCGCTGGGAGGACGTGACGACGGTCGACGCCTACACCGTCAACCCATTCTTCCGAGCGTTGACCGAGGTGCTGATCCCAAGGCTTGGGCCAGCGACTCGACAGGGGCTTTGCTGGTACTTCAGCCGTCCTCCAATCGTCGGGATCGAATTCGAGATGGACCTTCGAGGGGTCCGGCGCGAGTACAGGCTCTGACGTGAAACCGGACCTCAGTGACCGATTGAGCGGCGTGCTGCTCGGCACCGCGTTGGGGGATGCGCTGGGACTGCCCGCCGAGGGCATGTCGCGTCGAGCGATCGCCCGACGGTTTGGACGGGTCGATCGGTTTCGATTGCTCGGCCAGACCGGGTTCGTTTCCGACGACACCGAGCAGGCCGCGCTGGTCGCCCAGAGTCTGATCCGCCATCCCGACGATCCCGGCCGTTGTGGATCGGCCTTCCGTCGGTCGCTTCTGGGCTGGTTCTGTCGACTCCCGTTTGGGGTCGGCCTTGGCACGGTGCGCGCTTGCCTGCGAATCGCCCTGGGGATCAGACCGACCGGGGTTTTCTCCGCGGGCAACGGGTCGGCGATGCGCGCGGCGGTGATCGGCGTCTTCTTCCGCGACTTCCCAGACCAGCGATTGTCGTTCGGCAGGGAAATCGCGATGGCGACTCACCGAGATCCTCGGGCCGTCGAGGGGGCCCTGTTCGTCGCCGAGCTGGCGGCCCATTGCGCATCGGCCGACCCGAACGCCCCACGCGATCACCTTGTTCAAGCCGCCCGGTCCGTGGTGACCCACCAGGATCTCGTCGACGCGATTGAGAGGGCCGCCACCGCGACGGAAGGCGTGACGCCACCTACGTCGGGATTCGTCCTCCACTCCGTTCCTTTCGCCCTTTACGTTTTCTCGCGGAAAGGGGACGACGTGGTCGACGCCCTGGCCGAGGCCGTCGGCGCGGGGGGCGACACCGATTCCAACGCGGCCATTCTCGGGGCCTGGCTCGGCGCGCTTCATGGGGCCTCCGGCCTTCCCACCGAACGAATCGCGCGAATCCACGACGGTCCCTTCGGTCCCACACACCTCCGGGCTCTGGGCGCGGCGCTCGCCGCGATCCAGGAAGGGGGCCGTCCTCCGGTGCCGGGTTACTCCACGACGGCCGCCCTGGCTCGAAATCTCGCCCTCCTCCCGGTGGTGCTGGCCCACGGCATTCGACGACTCTGGCCAACGTGACCCCTCGACCAAGTCCCGCCACCCCGCCTTGAAGTCGTTGGAAAACTTTGACGATCAATACAGAACCTGGCGGAGGCTGGCGCGATCGTGATCGTCCGAAGCGACGTCTGAGCGGCCTCGACTTCTGGCAAGCCGATCGAGGGGGACTGATGCCGGTTGAAGGTCCTGTCGCCTTAGTCGAACCCAGCTTCAGCGATCTTCCCTCGGGCGGCGATTGGGAGTCTGTCACGACCCAGGGTCATCTCTCCCGGATCCTGGCGGTCTTGTGTTTCGCGGGGCTGCTGTTCGGCTGTCTGGTCGGACGCACCGAAATCCTGTTCGCCGATGGACTTCGGTACATCGCACTGGCCCGCTCCCTGGAGGGCGGAGCGAACGCCGAGGCGCTGAGGAGGTCGGTGGACCACCCGGTCTATCCGCTTGCGATCGCGGCCGCGCATCGGGTCGCCGGGGGGGACGATCGTCCGGAGTCCTGGCAGGCCGCCGCCCAATGGGCCTCGGTGATCGCGGGGCTCCTCCTGGTCATTCCGTTCCACCTCATGGTTCGTGAACTCTTCGGCGATATCCTCGCGTTTCCGGCCTCGCTGCTTTTCTTCGGCTTGCCGATGGTCGGGCATGTGTTCGCGGACGCGCTGAGCGAGAGTACCTTTCTGCTCTTCTGGACCTCGGGGCTCTGGGGAGCCTTGCGGTTCTTGAGGTCGGGGAGCCCGTTCGGCCTTTCGCTGGCCGTCTTGGCCTCGGGAATGGCCTTCCTGACGCGTCCAGAGGGTTTGCTGCTCCCCGCGGCGCTGGCGATGACCCTGGCCATTCACTTCGCCTGGGTCGT
>JBFWRA010000334.1:0-5531 GCA_050249155.1 Isosphaeraceae bacterium
TCCGCGAAGGACAGCCCGTCATCTTCCTGCCGGACCCCCGGAACTTGCGGGTCCGCGTGAGGATCAACGAGTCCAAGGTCGCGCAATTCCAGAAGGGAATGAAGGCTCAGATCATCGTCGACGCGTTCCACGACCGAACGATGATTGGCACCGTTGACGAGGTGACGCCGATCCCAGCGCCCGCCAACGGTCCGTTCTCCGACGTCCGGATCTACTTCGCCACGGTGAACATCGACAATGGCGGGTTCGACGACCTCCGCCCCGGCCTCAGCGCCGACGTCCATTTCCTGGTGAACGCCAGTAAGAACGTGACCCGGGTGCCCCTGCGAGCGATCCGTTGGGTCGACAATCAACCCTACGCCGCGGTCGCCTCGGGCAAGAACGGCACGACCAAGCTGCTGGCCTCGAACAAGAGCGCCTGGGAGTGGCGACGCGTCGCGCTGGGTCAGTCGGATAGCAACTATGCCGAGGTGACCTCGGGCTTGAAAGTCGGGGAGCAGGTCGTCGCTCGGCCGGAACTTCTGCCCTCACCCGCCCCGACGGCCGAGTCGACCACGGTGGCCGACGCTTCGGATCGCCCTCGCCACTGAGTCCACCCGCCCCGTCCTCCGTCTTCCGGGATTTTGGAGTTGGGTCGTTCCGGCCTGAACCCCAAAATCCCCGGTTTTTCGAAACCTTCCGCGCCACCGGGGGTATCCCCATCGCGAGAGGCCGCGAAGCCTCTCGTCCCCGAGTTCATCCCCGGGAACCGCCAGCCGGCCCGGCCATTTCCATTCCGAGCCAAAACTCATGCGACGACGGTCGAGGAATCACGGTATGCGAACCCCTCGCAAGCGCTTCACCTCCCCCTTCCTTTGGCTCGCGACGGCGCTCGCGACGGCGGGGCCCGCGATGGGTCTGGTCTCCAGGGCGGCCGTCGCCGCCGAGCGGCCCGACGAGAAACCCGCCGACGTCGTTCGGCCGTCGCTTCCGCTGGATCGGATGGTCGGGCGTCGGGCCTCGAACTTCACGTTGAAGGACGTGCGGACCGGTGGTTCGGTCTCCCTTTATCAATTCCGAGGGAAACGCGCCGTCGTCCTCGCGTTTCTTGGGACCGATTGCCCAGTCGCGAACCTCTACGCTCCCCGGCTCAATGAGATCGCCCGCGAGTTTGAATCCAAAGGGGTGGTCGTCCTCGGGATCAACTCCAACGCTCACGACACCGTCGAGCGGATCGCCGCTCACGCGAAGGAGTATGGCCTTGGTTTTCCCGTTCTGAAGGACGAGAGGAACGTGGTCTCCGATAGTCTCCTGGTGGAACGGACCGCGGAGGTCCTCGTCCTGGATGGTCTGGCGACGATCCGCTATCGCGGCGCGATCGACGACCAGTACGCCGTCGGCGCCCGGAAAGACGCTCCCGACCACACGTATCTGAAGGACGCGATCACCGAGGTCGTGACCAGCGGTCGGGTCGAGGTGAAGGGCACGCCCGTGGCGGGCTGCGTTCTGGCTCGTGTCGAGCCGACTTCCGGCGATCCCTCAACCCTGGGCAACGGGCCTCGAATCCGTCCCGCGGCCCCCGAGATCGTCGAGGCGCTGCGCGACCTCGAACCAGCCGAGGTCAAGGTCGGACCGGTTACCTACGCCTCGGACGTCGCCACGATCGTCCAGAACAAGTGCCAGTCGTGTCACAGACCAGGCGAGGTCGGCCCCTTCTCACTGCTCACCTACGACGACGCCCGCAAGCACGCCGGGATGATCCGCGAGGTGGTCGACGACCGCAGGATGCCCCCCTGGCACGCCGACCCTCGCCACGGCACCTTCCAGAACGATCGTAGCCTCTCCGCCACCGAGCGCGCCACGCTGCTGGCCTGGGTCGACCAGGGAACCCCCCTGGGGGACGCCTCCCAACTCCCTCCACCCCGTTCCTTCCCCGAAGGCTGGTCGATCGGCACCCCCGACGCCGTCTTCGAGATCCCCGAGCCCAACGTCATTCCCGCGCAGGGGACCGTCGAGTACGTCCGGATTCGCGTGCCTTCCGGATTCAAGGAGGACGTCTGGGTGCAGGCCGCCGAGGCCCGCCCCGAGGACCGATCGATCGTCCATCATATCATCGTTTACGTCCTGCCTCGTGGCCTCATGGGAGGGGGACGGGGCAACTTCCGGGCCGACGCGCACCTGTGCGGCTACGCCCCCGGTGACATGCCGAGCGTCTACCCGGAAGGGTCCGCCAAGAAGATTCCGGCGGGTTCGGACCTGCTCTTCGAGATCCACTACACGCCGACCGGCACCCTCAAGACCGACCGGTCCAAGGTCGGCCTGATCTTCGCCAAGGCCCCGGTGAAGCACCAGGCGCACACGCTCGGGATCGCCCAGGAGCGGTTCGAGATCCCACCCGGGGCGGATAACCACGAGGTTCGCTCGTCGTTCGTCTTTCGCAACGACGCCCACCTGCTCAGCTTCATGCCACACATGCACCTGCGCGGCAAGAGCTTCGAGTATCGGGTGACCTTCCCCGACGGCGAAAAGCGGACGCTGCTGTCGGTCCCCGCCTATGACTTCGGCTGGCAGAGCTACTACACGCTCGCCGAACCTCTGGCCATGCCCAAGGGAACCCGGATCGATTGCACGGCCCACTTCGATAATTCCGAGGCGAACCCGTACAACCCCGACCCGTCGAAGCGCGTGCGCTGGGGCGACCAGACCACCGAGGAAATGATGATCGGTTACATCGATTACATCGACGACGATCCGCCGGGTTCCGTCGAGGTCGCCGAACCCGCTCCGAACGTGGGCGCCCTGTTCCGCGCGCTGCGTCCCAGGAACGACCGCCCCAAGGATCGGAATTGATCGCGGCGATCAAACCATCGTGGACTCGAACGCGGCGTCGGGCAGGTTCACCGACGCCGTTTCCACGCGCGGGGCGTTGGTTCCCGGCCCTCCGTCGTGCTAGGCTCTCTGAACAGAGAAGGATGAGCGAATCGAATCAAGGCCGGGGACGTCGTCATGCCGCGTCGATCGAGTCATTGGCGGGTGCTGGTTCCGCTTGTCCTCGCACTGGTCGCGGGTCACCCCCGCCTGGCGCTTTCGGACGAGCCGACGGACTCGAGCTCCGAGGTTCCTGAGCCCCTGTCTCGGTTGTCCTATCTGATCGGCGGCTGGAAGGGAACGGGAGTTCCCTCCGCCAACCGAATCCGGGGCTGGACCGAGTCGCACGCCTGGGCCTGGGCGTTTGAGAAAGGCCGACCCGTCGGCCTCACCGCCGAACTGACCGGGAACAAGCTGCTCTCGAAACTCAGGCTCACGCACGACTCCGCCACGGGCCGCTACACCCTGCGGGGCCTCGACTCCTCGGCCAGGCCAATCGTCTTCACCGGTGGATTCGACAAGGCGGGCAAGACGCTGGTTCTGGATCGCGACGGACCCACCGCCGAAGGGGCGAAGCAGCGCTTGACTCTCTTTCCCAACGGCAATCTCGTGCGATACACCCTGTGGGTTTCAGAACAGGGCAAGGGAGTGCCTCGATTCTCCAGGACCGTCGAAATCGGTGTGACGAAGGTCGGGGAGTCGTTCGCCGCGGGTTCCGGCGCGACCTCGGTTCCCCAGTGTGTCGTCACGGGAGGAGCGGCGTCGATCACCGTGAGCTATCAAGGCAAGAGCTATCCCCTGTGCTGCACCGGGTGTCGCGACGAGTTCAATGAGAATCCCGAGAAGTATGTGAGAAAGGCGTCGACGCGTCGCGAGTCCGCGCCTCCCCGGCCCCTTCCGTCGGCGTCGCCCTCCTCGTCGAAGACCGAAAGCGGAAGGCGCTGAAGGGGTCTCACGAGGCCCTTGACCGGGCCGAGGTCGTTTCGATCACCAACGCCAGGCCGCGTGAGGATCACCGCTGATGATCCGAAGCCGATCGTCGTTCGCGTTTGGACTTCTGGCCTTGCTCGCGCTTGGAGGCGCGCTGGAAGCGCGGGGGGCCGCCGAGCCCGGCCGCTTCCTCGTGATCTCCGACCTTCATTTCGATCCATTCTTCGATCCTGATCTCTTTGAGCCGCTTCGCACCCAGCCAGTCGAGCGCTGGGCGGAGATCCTCAAGGGCTCTCGTCCCGCGGGGTTCAACCCGCGTGGGACCGATAGCAACCACGCCCTGGTCGCGTCCGCCCTCGACGACGCCCGCGCTCGGTCGCCGTCGCCTGATTTCGTGCTTTACCCCGGCGACTTCCTCGCCCACGACTGGGCGGCCCGTTACGACAAGCTCGCCCCGAAATCCCACACCGACGATCCCGTCGCGTATCGCGCGTTCACCGACAAGACCATCCGGTTCCTCTCGGGGGAATTCGCCCGACGGTTCCCGAACACGCCGATCCTGCCGACGCTTGGCAACGAGGATTCGTATTGCGGCGACTACCAAATCGAGCCCGACGGCCCGTTTCTCGCGGCGTTCGCCGACGCCTGGGCACCGCTGCTGGGACCAGGGGTCGACCGCGCGGCGTTTCGTGAGACCTTCCGCCGGGGCGGTTATTACGCGCTGGCGCTTCCCCGCGCCCGGGGCTGTCGCCTCGTCGTTTTGAACAGCGTGTTCTTCTCGGTCAACTATGACGATGCCTGCGGACGAGCTTCCCAGACGCCGGCCCTCGACCAGTTCCGCTGGCTCGACCACACCCTGGGCGAGGCCCGCGAGGCGGGTGACTCGGTCTGGCTTCTGATGCACGTCCCGCCTGGGATCAACAGTTACAACGCGTCGCGGAGCGTCCCGGAAGGAAAGGCCCCCGACACCTTCTGGCAGCCTGAGCTGACCAGCCGATTCCTCGAATTGATCGGCCGGTACCGCTCGACCGTCAGGCTCGCGTTCGCGGGCCACACGCACATGGATGATTTTCGATCCGTTCCGGTCGACGGCGCTCCGGCCCTTTTCGTCAAGATCGTTCCGGCCGTTAGCCCGATCTTCGGGAACAATCCTGGATATCAGATTTACGACTACGACCCGGTCAAGGGGACGTTGGAGGACTACCGGACCTTCTCCCTGCCCTTGCCCGGCCCCGGCGGCGCGGGGGTCTGGGGCCAGGAGTACGAATTCCAAACGACCTACGGCCCTCGCGTTCTCGACGCTCCCGGCGTCACCGACCTGGCTTCGGCCTTGAAGGCGATTCCCGCTCTGAGGGAAGCCTACACCCGCGACTACGGCGTGGGAGCGCCCGCGGAGTTTCCACCCTCGGCGTTCGAGTACTACCGCCTCGCGATCGCGAACGTGACCCCCGCGGAGTACCTGAGGGGCCTCGTCGGGGTCCCTCGGCCGTCGCCGATGCGCCCGGACCGCCGGACGCCTCGGGCGGTTTCGGGCGCCGTGGTCCCCTGATCGGGGTCAGCCCCCCTTGGCCTTTTCCTTCTCGGTCTTCGGGGCGACCCGAATGTCCAGCCCGACGGTCGTCGTGTAGATCGTCCAATCGTCGCGGTTCCATCCTTCGATGATTCCCGATCCTTCGAGCCGATCGAACATCTGCTCGACGTAGGCGGGCACGCGGTCCTCGTACTCGGTGACGAGGTCGGCTTTTCGCGCCAGC
>JBFWRA010000335.1:0-5519 GCA_050249155.1 Isosphaeraceae bacterium
GCGTCGCGTCCGCCGATCCACGCCGGGGGGGTTGGAGAGATGGAGCACGGGATCGCCGACGGAGCGGAACTTGACCCCCTGGTAACGGGTCGGGAGAAAGCCGCTTCCCCAGAGGCGGTCGTAAAGGGGTTGGTCGTTCGGGTTGCCACTGCCCTGGGAGACCATGACGATGAACGCGGGCAGGTCGGCGTTCTCGTTGCCCAGACCATAGGCGAGCCAGGCCCCGATACTCGGCCTGCCGGCGAGCTGCGCTCCAGTCTGAAGGAAGGTCACGGCGGGGTCGTGGTTGATCGCCTCGGTCCACATCGATTTCACGACGCAAAGATCGTCGGCCAGCGCCGCGGTGTGTGGGAGTAGCTCGCTGAACCAGGTTCCCGACTGGCCATGGCGGGCGAACTTGAAGCCCGAGGGGGCGATCGGGAAACTCGACTGTCGGGAGGTCATCCCGGTCAGCCGCTGACCCTTCCGGATCGAGTCGGGCAGCTCCTCGCCGTGGAGCGACCGGAGGTTCGGCTTGGCGTCGAACAGGTCCAGTTGTGAAGGAGCGCCGGACTGGAAGAGCCAGATCACGCGCTTCGCTCGGGGAGGAAAGTGGGGAAGGCCCGGCGGGCGGTCAGGCGCGTCGACGGGTCCCGCCCTTGAACCCTGGTCGAGCAACGAGGCCAGCGCCACCCCCCCCAGCCCAATCGCGGAGCGTCCGAGAAGGTGTCGGCGGGTGATCGCGAGATCAAGGGAGCGCGTCGGGCCCAAGGTCGACCTCACTTTCAATCCTGTTCATTCCCTGGTGATCGTCTCGTCCAGGCTCAGGATGAGATTCGCCACCGCGGTGTGCGCGGCGTGCTCGACGGGGTCGAGCGCTTCGTCCCGCGGGCTCTCGCCCACCGCCAGCAGTTCCCGCGCGGCGGGAAGCCGCGTGCGGAAGTGGTCGCGGTGCGCGTGGAGCGCGTTCCGGAGCACACGGAGCTCCTGAGGCTCCGGCCTTCGCGCCGTGGCCAGCCGGAACGCGAGCGAGAGCCGTCCCTCGTCCGTTCCGCCACCCTCACGGATCGCTCGGGCCGCGAGACCTCGGGCGGCCTCCACGAACGTGACGTCGTTCATCATGGTAAGGGCCTGGAGCGGCGTGTCGGTGCGAACAAGGCGGACAGAGCACGCCTCACGCCCTGGGGCGTCGAATGTCGCCATGACGGGAGGGGGAACCGTTCGCTTCCAGAAGGTGTAGAGACTGCGACGGTAGAGGTCGGGTCCGTGGTCCTGGGGATAGTCCGTGTCGGAAAGTTCTTTCCAAAGCCCGGCCGGCTGATAGGGCTTCACCGACGGACCCCCGACCCGCTCCACCAGCAGCCCCGCCGCGGCGAGCGCTCCGTCTCGGATCATCTCGGCGGGGAGCCGAAGGCGAGGGCCTCGCCCGAGCAGACGGTTCTCCGGATCGCTCGGTGATCGCTCTGGATCGATCACCGAGCTTTGACGATAGGTCGCGCAGGTGACGATCAGTCGTTGGAGCGCCTTGACGTCCCATCCCGACTCGATGAATTCGCTGGCGAGCCAGTCCAAGAGCTCGGGATGGCTGGGGGGCGTCCCCTGCGTCCCGAAATCCTCGGCGGTGCGGACCAGGCCCGTGCCAAAAATCCGTTGCCAGTCCCGATTCACCGCCACTCTGGCCGTGAGGGGATTCGACGGATCGACCAGCCATCGCGCGAACCCAAGGCGGTCGGCCTTCGCGTCCGCGGGGAGCCTTGGGAAGCATGCCGGGACCCCAGGCTGAACCTGTTCACCAGGCTTGTCGTACTCGCCACGAGTCAGGACGTACGTCGGCCTGGGCTCGGGTCGCTCGCTCATCACCATCGTCGTGGGAAAGCTCTCGACAAGGCGGTCCCGTTCTTCTCTGAGCGTCTGGATGCGCCGCCAGGCGGCTCGCGATTCCTCGGGAGCGACTGAGCTCACATGGTACGTTTCGAGCTTGGCCACCTGAGCCGGTGTGCGCGCCTCGACCGGGATCGCCGCGATCGCTCCCGGCGGTTCGACGACGGACAGGATGGCCACCTCCTCGGGACTGAGGACGTCATGGTGGACGCGGACCTCGTCGATTCGACCACGGAACCGCGCGGGGCCCCCCGCGCCAACGAGAAACGGGGCCTTGCTCTCGAACGACTGATTCAACTCGTCCAGAAGGATGTGAAGGGGTTCCTCCTTGCCATCGATATGGATCTTGACGCCCAAGGCCGTCCTGGAACCGTCGTAACCGACGACCACGTGACTCCAGCGATTCAGCGGCACGGGACGGATCGTCTCGACCCGAAGGGCGTCGTCCAGCCAGCGCTTCGTGAGGTGAACCTGGATCTTCCCTTCCTCGATCACCACGGCGTAACCGTCGGATCGCTCCGCGGCTCCCATCCGGGAGACGATCGGTCCAGCCTGGGCGTCCTCTGGATTGACCCAGGCGGCGATCGAGAATTTATCATAAAAGCCGAATCCGCCGACGTCGCCACCGTCCACGAAGGCCGAACCATCGAGCGCGACGCACCTGCCGAGCCGGCCAGGCCCGTATCCCGCGGGGCTCGCCGCGGAGGCGTTCCGAAGCGTCCCGGCCGATTCCCCCGGCTCGAACGAGAACCGCGCGTCGAGAGCGCGGGTGATCGACCAGTCGGCTCCCTCGGTGGCCGGGACCGTACGTTCCCAGTTCGCCCGAGACGTCGTCAGCGCGGGCCGGATCGCGTCGAAGGCGGCCTCGGCGTTGACCAGTTTACGGTCGAGGTCGCCGAGCCTGGCCCGCTGGTCGCGCGTCGGGGACGGGAAGACGGGGGGCGAGTTTCCATACTTGACGGCCCGACCTCGCTCGGGAACGTTGTTGAAGAACGCGTAGACCTGATAAAACTCGCGCTGGGTGATCGGGTCGAACTTGTGGTCGTGGCACCGGGCGCAGCCGAGGGTCAACCCGAGCCAGACCGTCGCCGTCGTGTCGACACGATCGACGACGTACTCGACGGCGTACTCCTCGGGGATGATGCCCCCCTCGGCGTTTCCCCGATGATTGCGGTTGAAACCCGTCGCGATGATTTGATCGGGAGTCGGGTTGGGGAGCAGGTCGCCGGCGAGCTGCTCGACCGTGAATTGATCAAAGGGCATGTTCGCGTTATAGGCGTCGATCACCCAGTCACGCCATCGCCACATGAAGCGCTCGCCGTCACTCTGATACCCGTTGGTATCCGCGTAGCGCGCGGCGTCGAGCCAGGGGACCGCCATCCTTTCCCCGTATCGTGGCGACGCCAGCAGCCGGTCCACGGCGCGTTCGTAAGCCGCTGGGGCGTCGTCCGCGAGGAACGCGTCCACCTCGTCGGGCGAGGGAGGAACTCCCGTCAGGTCGAGCGTCATGCGGCGGAGCAGCGTGGTCGGATCCGCCTCGACCGAGGGAGCCAGCCCTTCCTTTTCCAGGCGTTCCAGAACGTAACCGTCGATGGGGTTGCGAACCCAATCCGGGTTCTTGACGCGAGCGGCTCGAGGCCGCGACAGCGGGACCAACGCCCAGTGCGGTTCCCAGGAAGCCCCCTGTTCGATCCAGCGCCTCACCAGGGCGGTCTGTTCGGAGGTCAGCGCCTTCCCCTTGCCGGGAGGAGGCATCCGCTCTGTCTCGTCGTCCGAGGTGATCCGTCGATACAACTCGCTGGCCGTCGGATCCCCGGGCGCGACCACCCGGTCGTCATCTCGGTCGCCGAGGAGCCCCTCCACGGTGTCGAGCCGAAGGTCCGCCTTCCGCCTGGCCTGGTCGGGTCCGTGACAGCGCAGACAGTGCTCCGACAGGATCGGACGCACGTCACGATCGAATCGGACCTCCGCCGAAGGAGGTTCCGCGGACTGGGCCCGACTCCGACCGTCGGCCGATGCCAGCGCGGCCAGCCACGCGGCGATCGCTCCACCGGCGATGGTCCTGGACTTCAGAGGGCCGATCATGCTCCGCTCCTGTGGAATCGGACCCCAGAGGAATGAGACGCGGGTGCGACCAACCGGCAGGCCCGAGAGTCACTGTACAACCAATCGCGTGACGAGGCAAACACACTCCGACACGGCGGAAGCGCCAACTCCGAGTGGTCGGTGTGGGAGGAAACGCGCGGCTCTCACGACGTCGGCGTTCCTGTATCCGGCCGTCGCCTGGATTCTTATGATACAGGACGCGGGCCTGGCCCGCGCCGCACTCGTCCCGACAGGAAAGTCGCGTGGCCCTTCAGGCCTGTTCGAGGGCTCGCTGAACGTGGGCTGGTTCCGGGCTTGACCTCACGAAGTGGCCGAGCGAGGCGAAAGGACGTCTTGGATGCGTTCACGCATAAGCATTTGTGTTACGATGGCGACACTCGGCCTTCTGGCGACGGGGATGAACCTCGCCGGTGCCGACGACACCGCGCGGTTCCCTCGCGATGCGGAAGTCAGATTTCAGAGAGCCCGTACCACGATCGCGCGAGGGCTGGACTTTCTGGTGAAGGACGCGACCACCTGGCGCGAGGAGCGCGGATGCGCCACGTGCCATCATGGGACCATGACCGTCTGGGCCCTGAGCGAGGCCAGGAGCCAGGGCTATCCCGTCGACGCGGAGAGCCTGGCGCAGGCTGTCCATTGGACCAAGGATCAATTCATGCCGCGCATCCAGGCGATTCGCGACCCTCGCCCAGGATGGAACCTCGTGAGCGTCCCCGCGATCCACCTGGGGACGATGTCTCAAACTCTACCAATCCTTTCACGCGACGAGGTCGACCAGATCGCGTCTCATCTCGAAGCGCACCAGGAGGCCGACGGGAGTTGGCTGACGCCTCCCCCGAGCAACGGCGCTCCGCCAATCTGGGAGTCGCGCGAAACCCTCGCGCTCTGGGCCCTCTTGGCCTGGGAAACCCGTGTTCCCATCGACCCCGACCAGGCGGCCCGGGCCCGTGTCAGCCGGGAGAAAACCGTCGCCTGGCTCAACGCGACCGAGCCGTCGGAAACCTCTCAGTCCATCGGGCTCCGACTGATTCTGGACTCCCGATCGGGCGCGTCGGCGGACCGGCTCCGAGCGGGGGTCGAGAAACTTCTCGCTCGTCAGAATCCCGACGGCGGTTGGAGCCAGACCAAAGCGCATCCGAGCGACGCGTTCGCGACCGGCCAGGCGTTGTGGGCGATCAGTCTTGCGAAGGGCCGAGATCGTCGCGTGGAAATTGGCCGGGCGGTCGAGTTCCTGGTGGCGAATCAGCGTGAGGACGGCTCGTGGCCAATGGTCTCCCGCGATCATCCCGGAGTGGAGACGACGCGAAACCCCATTCGAAACCCCGTTCCGATCACGTATTTCGGCAGCGCCTGGGCCACGATCGGCCTGGCGCGTTCCGTGCCGTCGCCCCCCGACTCCGCTTCCAGGCGTCAACGCGCCTTCGATCAGATCCGAGCGTTCCACGGTAAGTACGACCTCGACGAAACGCGTGCCGAACGTCCCGTGACACGTGTCGATCTTCGTTACTACGAAGTGGACGATCGCGAGGTCGCGAAGTTCACCGAGTCGCTGC
>JBFWRA010000336.1:0-5515 GCA_050249155.1 Isosphaeraceae bacterium
GCCCCCCTCGACCACGAAGACCCCCAGGGCGGTTCCCGTCGAACCGTCGACCAGAGCGTCCTCGAACGACATGGCCAGAACGTCGCCATTGGCGGCGGTGAAGTTGAGATAGCCGCTCCGTAGGAAGAACCCTGGGTTCTCGGGATCGGTCACGTTCGCGGTGATCTGTCCTACGGCCGTGAATCGGCCAAGATGGGTCGCCTGCCCAGAGACGAGGATTGAGAACGTCGTCTGATTCAAAACCCCGTTGGCGTCGAGCTTGAACGCGCGGCCCTTCCCTCCCGCGATCGCTCCCGACGTCAGGCCCATCGCGAGTGTGAGCGCCAGTCCGGCGACGATCGACGTGAACGCTCCATGATTCCTCGGACGATGGATCAACGCGCGCTTCATGTGATTCCCTCGAGAAAAGGTTGATACTCTTCGACATGCATACTCCCGGCGAGGCAAGCGGCATCTTGACCGTCGAAGTCCTTCGATGCAATCCAGGATCGGGAGCGCGTTGCGATTCGTCAACGTCGATTGAACTCTGGAAATGACGTGCCTGGCCAGATTGGGAGGGAGGGACGACTCGGGGTTTGCCGGGCGTACCGCGACCCGTTTCGGAAACTCCATGAGAGCCCTCGATTCGCGACCGCGCATGATCGATCCAGCGTCGGGGCCGAAGTCCGGGTATAGTCGAAGTCGGGGTCTTCTGGGATCGGCGCGTCAGCCAGCGCCGAACTCCGACACGTGGTGTCGGATCCAGGACGACCGTCAGTCGCTCGATTCCGTTCCAGGGGAGTGCCGTTCCCTTGCCGTCCCGACCGATCTACCTCGACCACCATGCCACCACGCCGACCGATCCCCGCGTCGTCGCGGCGATGCTCCCCTTTTTCCACGAGTCGTTTGGAAACGCCGCGAGCGTCGGCCACCGGTACGGCTGGGAGGCCGCCGATGCGCTCGACCGAGCCAGGGAACAGGTGGCCGAGCTTCTCGGGGCGGATCCCGCCGAGGTGATCTTCACGTCCGGCGCGACCGAGTCCAACAATCTGGCCATCAAAGGCGCGTTGCCCGGCTTGCGAGCCAGGGGGGATCACCTCGTCACCTCCGCCGTTGAACATAAGTCGGTGCTCGACCCATTGAAGCGCGCGTCCCGGGACGGCTGGCGGCTCACGGTCGTCGAACCCGACGCTCAAGGTCTGGTCTCCGAGGAGGCGGTGGCGGCGGCCCTCAGCGATCGCACGGTCCTGGTCTCGGTGATGGCGGCGAATCACGAGATCGGCACGCGGAACCCGATCGACGCGATCGCCGGGCTCTGCGGCAAGCGGGGAATCCTCTTCCATACCGATGCGACCCAGGCGGTCGGCAAGGTGCCGCTCAACCTTCGCGAGACCCGGGCCGACCTGTTGAGCCTCTCTGGCCATAAGATCTATGGGCCCAAGGGGATCGGCGCTTTGTTCGTGAGGCGGGGCGGGTCCGTCTCGCCACGACTGTCGCCCCTGATGGATGGTGGCGGACAGGAGCGCGGCCTACGGAGCGGGACGGTGGCGGTGCCCCTGGCGGTCGGCCTGGGTGCCGCCTGCGCGATCGCCCTGGCCGAGCGCGAGGAGGACGCGACCAGGTCGCTCGCTCTCCGAGACCGACTGCTTCGGGGAATCTCGGAGGGTCTGGATGGAGTCCACCGAAACGGCCACCCGACCCTGGGGCTGCCTGGCAACCTCAACCTGAGCTTCGAGGGGGTGGAAGGGGAGGCCCTGATGATGGCGATGACCCGCGTCGCGGTGAGTTCCGGATCGGCCTGCACCTCGGCGAATCCGGAGCCGAGCCACGTGCTTCGAGCGATCGGGCGCGACGAGGATCTGGCCAGGGCCAGTTTGAGGTTCGGCCTGGGACGGGGAACGACCGCGGCGGAAATCGATGAGGCGGTGACCTTTGTGATCGAGACGGTCCGCCGGCTCCGGGCCCGGTCGGGCCGTCGCCGTTTGGGAGAAACCGAGCGCCTGGGATTTGACGACGCGGTATGATACCAGTAGTACGGGAGTTCCCGAGGCCGTCGGTCCGGTGGTGACCCCCGATCCGAGTACGAGTGATTCGGTCCAATCGAAGGAGAGTCGCGATGGGCGTCATGTTGAGCGAGAAGGCCGCCAACGAGGTGAAGAAGATCATCACCGAACAGAGCCTGCCCGAAGGTACCGTGCTCCGCGTGGGCGTCCAGGGGGGCGGCTGCAGCGGGTTCTCGTATAGCTTGAACTTTGACACCCAGGTCTCCGAGCGTGACCGGGTGATCGAGGCCCACGGCGTCAAGATGGCCGTTGACAAGAAGTTCGACCCCTACCTCGACGGAACCGTGGTCGACTTTTACGACGGGCTGGAGAAGCGAGGGTTCGTCTTCAACAACCCGAACGTGACCAAGAGCTGCGGCTGCGGCAGTTCGTTCCAGGTCTGATCGGAGCGATCGCGGCCGACCGTCCCATTTTCACGAGACGCGCCGGGTGGACCACGCCCGGCGCGTTTTCGATTTCCCATCCCCGGTTTTCCCGGCGGGCCCGCGATGCTCGGACCCGACCGGCCGGTCACCAGCTCCACCCTTCCCTGAGTTCCTCGTTGACCACGCATCCCTCGGGCCATCGCCCTTCCTTCAGGGCGACGACGCAACCCGCGGCGAGTTCGGCCATGTCGGCCATGCTCCTGGTGTCGATTCCCCCGACGTGCGGGCTGACGACCACGTTCGACAGCGTCAACAACGGGTTCGACGGTTCGGGTGGCTCCGCGCCGAGCACGTCCAGGCCCGCGCCGGCGAGTCGACCGGAAGTCAGGGCCTCGTAGAGGTCTGGCTCGTTCACGAGTCCACCTCTCGACGTGTTGATGAGAATCGCGCTGGGTTTCATTCGGGCCAGGGTTTCCGCCCGGATAAGCTGCGCGGTCGCGGGACTCAACGGCAGGTGCAGGCTGACCACGTCGGAGAGGCTGAGCAGTTCGTCGATTCCGACGCGGGTGACGCCGTGCCTGCCGTCGAAGTCGGAATCGCCCAAAGGATCGTGGGCGATCACCCGCATCCCGAAGGCGATCGCGCGCGTGGCCACGGCCTTGCCGATCCTGCCCATTCCGACCAGGCCCATCGTTTGGCCGCGGATCGGCCGGACCAGGTTCCGGTTCCATCCCCCGGCCTTGACGAGGCGATCGTTGTTGACGACGTCGCGGGTCAGCGCCAGGAGCAGCCCAAAGGTCTGTTCCGCGACGCTTTCCTGGTTGGTGCCCGGGGTGATGACCACCGCGACGCGTCTGGCCGTGCACGCGGCGACGTCGACGGCGTCGAATCCGACCCCGGTTCTGGCGACGACCCGGAGCTTCGGGGCGAGATCCAGCAGCGTCGCCGTGATGTGCTCACCCCCCGCGAGCATGGCGTCGCTTTCGGGAAGCGCGGCGCGGAGTTCGGTTTCCGAGAGGGTGTGGTCGCCCGGAAAATCGCCCGCGGAGTGGAAGCCGGCCGCGGCGAGGATCTCTCGGAAGGGCCCAGGCTGGCCTCGAAGCGGTCCAGGCGCGATCAAGATGGTCGGCATGTGTGGTTCGGTCGGTCAGGGATGATGGAAATCGTCCAGCGGGACGTGGACGTGGACGGACCCGCCGCCGCGTCCCTGCCCGCGATGAGACTAACCGATCTCCGAGGCCGGGGAACCAGTCCGCCCGCTTTTCCCAGGGAACGCCCCGGCTTCGCGGGCCGATCAAAGCGACTCGGGGATTACTGGCCCGAACGCGTCGGCGCGGCTATGCTGTCGAAGACGGCGAACCCTCCTGGCTTCGTTCCGTCTTCGGCCCCGTTATCGCGTGGGTTGGCCTGGTCTGGATAGGGAGGTCGCTCGAGGTGCCCGGACGAGTCTACATCACTCAACCCATCCCCGAGCCAGGCCCGAGCCTGGTGCGGGCCTCGGCCGACGACGTGGCCGAGAATCCCGAGGACCGCGTCCTCTCCCCGGACGAGCTTCGAGAGCGAGTCGCCGGTCGAGACGCCGTGCTCTGTCTGCTCACGGACCCCATCGACGCGACGGTCCTGGAAGCGGCGCGGGGGTGCCGGGTCTTCTCCACGATGGCGGTCGGTTACAACAATATCGACGTGGCGGCCGCGACCCGACTGGGAATCCTGGTGACGAACACGCCGGGCGTCCTGACCGAGGCGACCGCCGACGTGACCTGGGCGCTGATCCTCGGGGTGGCCCGTCGGGTCGCCGAGGGAGATCGGGTGATGCGCGCCGAGGCGTTCCCAGGATGGGGGCCGAAGTACATGCTCGGGGGGGACGTGACCGGCAAGACGCTCGGACTGATCGGCCCTGGCCGGATCGCCGCGGCCGTGGCGGAGCGGGCGCGTGGATTTCGGATGCGCTTGCTCTATCATGGACGTCGGCCAGCGCCCGATCTGGACGCCCTGGGCGCTCGCCAGGTCGCGCTGGAGACGCTCCTGCGAGAGAGCGACTTCGTCAGTCTTCACGTGCCGCTCTCGGGGGAGACTCGCCATCTCATCGACGCGGAGGCGCTCCGTCGGATGAAGACCTCAGCCTATCTCATCAACACGGCGAGGGGGCCGGTGGTCGACGAAAAGGCGCTGGTCGAGGCGTTGCGCGCGGGACGGATCGCCGGAGCGGGGCTCGACGTGTACGAGGACGAGCCCAGAATCGCGGCGGGACTGGCCGATTGCCCGAACACGCTGTTGCTTCCTCACCTTGGAAGCGCCACGCGCGAGACCCGCGCGGCGATGTCGCGGATCGCGGCCGAGAACCTCGTCGCCGTGCTCGAGGGCCGGCGCCCGGCTCATCCAGTCAATCCCGAGGCGCTCGAAGGCCGCGGATCATGAGACGGCGTCGATCGCGAGCTTTCCACCCCGTGAAGGCGGTCCGGTCCGGCCGGCAGTCCCACGTCTCATCGCCACACCCATTCCGCCTGAGGTCGGGGCAAGGCAAACTCTTATGGGCGTATTGAAGTTTCAGGTCACCTCGCCCGACCTGGCGGGGCGAGTTCCCGACCTCCGCAAGGCGTACGCGACGGGCCTCGACCGCACGCCGAGCCGCCTCACTGTCGAAATTCGCCAGGGACTGATGATTTGCCACCGCGATAGTGCCGAAAGCGGCCGTTTATTCGTCCCCTGGCCAGTACCAGGCCACGGCACCCCGGTCATCGGCACGGCCACGCTGGCGGAACGCCCGGAACCCTACAACCTGGCCGTCGAACTCGCTCGGGGCAAGCTCAACGACGTACGGAACCAGGTCGCCGATTGGCGGCAGATGGGCCTGCGCACCCCTCCCGAACTTGACGACCTCCTGACCCGGGCGCAATCCGCCTTCGTAAAGGCCGCGCTCTCCTCCGCCGACCCCTCGACGGCCGCTTACGACGCTTCTCAAACCTCGCTCGCGATGAGCTGGGAGGCCGGCGAGCTCTTGACCGAAACCTATACCACCCAGGTGCTTCAAACCCGATTGGCGGCCTCGTCGAAGCTCCCCACGCAACTCGCCGGCGTGCTCGAGGGAGACCCGAGAGCCGCCCCCTG
>JBFWRA010000337.1:0-5472 GCA_050249155.1 Isosphaeraceae bacterium
GCCAGCGGGGCGTAGCCCTGGTCTCGGAAGGGGAAGCTACCGTAGACCGCCTGCTCGAATCGGACGACGCGGGGCCGCCCACTTCCCAGACGAGCGAGATCCCAGATTCGGGTCAATCCGCGGGCTCCGAGAGCGCCGGCATGCGGAACGTCGACGCGAACGTGAGGGAGGTCCGCCCCCCCTTGGCCCCCTTGATCGTGCCGGAGAGGTTGCGGATCGCCAGGGGATCGCCTTTCCGTGTGGTGAAGGTGTAAACGACCGAGTCGGACCAGTCGTGATCGGTGACCGTGATGGTCACCGGGTCACCCAACTTCCAGCGGATCGGCCTGGGGAAGGTGTAGTCCCAGATCGGTCGGCGGGTGTTGCTGACGACCGGCGAGGGGCCGTACGTCTGGCCGCCGACCTCGATCGTCACGCCGAGGTCCGGCCCGCCACCACCGAGATACTTGCCCACGCTCTCCTCGACCACGCCCCGGCGCAGCGTCACGCGGTAATCTCCGGGCACCGAGACCTTCTCCCACCAGTCCAGATAGGCTTGCGCGTCGTGCGCGTAACGGCCGTCGCGGTGTTCGCGGAGGTAGTCGCGCAGTCGCCGGGCGACCTCCGCGACGTCGTCGGGGTGGCTGGCGAGGTGATCGTAAGCGAGCCGATAGGTGTACGTGTCCCACTCGCGAAGGATGCGATCCTTGGCCTCGGTGGCCTCGCTGATGAACCGACCGCCGGCCTGATGGTCGCGGAGGTAGTCCTGATAGCGCTCGATTCTCGTGGCGAAGTTCGTGGGGTACTGCTGGGAGTATTGCCGGGCGCGCTCGATATCACGCTGATCCTGGGATTGGACGTAGCCGTCGAGCTTGCGCTCGACCTCGGGCCGCCAGGTGCTCTCGGGATGTTCGTCGAGGAATCCCTTGGCGCGTTCGATGAGGTCGCGGAAGTCGGCTCCGGGCAGGGTCTCGGCCCTGACGAGGTCGTCCACGAGCCTGCGTTCGAGGGTGGCCCTGCGGCTGGCGGCCTCGGTCCTCAGCGACGCGATCAGCGCGAGGGCCTCGTCCCTCGACGGGGTTTCCGGGTACTCCTTCAAGAACGCCCGAAGCGCGGCCAGGGGAACCTCGGGGTCGTCGGACGCGGCCAGGGCGTCGGCCTTGACGGCTCGCCAGCGCTCGTCGTGCCGGGCGCGTTCGCGGGCGTCCTCGACCTTCCGGATCGCGGGAACGAGTTCCGGGGCCCTGTCCTTCAGTTCGTGCAACGTCTCGCCCAGGTCTGGCGAGGCGGTCCCATTGGCCACCTGCACGGCCGCGGCCTTCACGGTCCAGTCGTTTCGACGCGCCAGGGCATGTTTTTCCCAACTCGGCCAGAACGTGCCGAGCGTGGGATGCCAGGTCCGCAAATCGGCCCATCGGCGCGCGACGGCCGGGGCGGAGTTCCCAGCCTGGGCCTCGAACGCCAGGGCGCGCTGGTAGCCCCAGGCGTCGTAGCCCGCCAGCCCGGCGACCCCCAGCAATCCCGCCGCCAAACCCCGGGTCACCCAGGCCCGTCGCTTCTTGCTCCTGAGGGCGGCGAGCCTGCGGCGGAACCGCTCGGCTCGGTCGGACGTGGGGTAACGCTTCTCGTAGGCCGCGACGCAACGCGAAAGGCGTGGCAGGTCGTTCGGCGCGAGATCCCAGAGCCAGTCGAGTTGCTCCTCGTCGCTGGCCTCCAGCTGCTCGGCCAGCCAGACCAGCGGCCCTTCCAGGCCCAGGGGCTCCAGCTCGGCGGGAGGAAGTCCGTCCCGGGCGGCTCGACCGTAGGAACTGACCGCGAAGATCGCCCCTCGGGGCGCGTGCCGCGCCAGGGCGTGACGGGTCATGCCGTAATGCCGCTCGACGAAGGGTTCCACCTCCCAGTGAGCGGGATCGTCCCCCCAGTCCGCCCCCTCCGACCCCGCGCCCACGCCCACCGTCCTCGGCCGCGCCTGGGCCCTGGCCCTGCCGAGCACCCGGTCGAACTTCGTCAGGAGCATCGCCACGGGACGCCCGGTGGTTCCGTCGCGAGACCGGTCGATGTAACGCTCCAGGAGGTTCTCCACCTCCTGCTGCCGACGTCGCCGATCCACCGGCGAGGACGACCCCTCGGGGTCAAGGCACAGGAGCACGGCGTCGCAGTCGGCGAAGAACGCCTGGATCGGCTCCTCCGAACCCAGCGTGACGTGTTCACCCTGGTAATCCTTGACGATCAGGTCGAACCGCGCGGGACCGTGATAAAGCCGCAGCCGCAGAGCCGTCTCCGCGAGCGTGCCGGCGGGGGGCTGACCCGACTCGATCTGGGCGATCTTCTCCGCGAGGTACTCCGCGCTGGCGGCGTCGCCAGCGGCCAGACGCAGGCCAGGCACCCGCCCGGCGGACGCCTGCCGGTAGAACATCGCCAGAAGCGTCGTCTTGCCGACGTCCCGATGCCCGAACAACCCGATCCGCTTCGCGCCGGTGAGGCGCTCCTCCAGGTCGTCGAGCGTGTTCGTCGCGGTTCGGAACTTGGACATGGGTCGGCTCACTCAATCCGCCGGAAGTGAAGTGTCATCGGGACGTGACGAACCATCGAACGAATCAGGATGCGTTTGGGAACTCAACCAACCAAGAGCGGCGTCGGTGCGGTGGAAGTACCTGATCCCAACCGCATGGAAGTGGCCCGCCGCATCCGCCTCATCGAAGTCCCTCGAATTCGCGCTCAGGAATGCTTTCGGGCGACTGGACGAAGACCGCGCGTGATCCAGGATGCAACTCAGGATCAAGTTATCGGTCGGTTCGAGCAGCGCCGGAGACGTCATCGCGCCCGTCATGGTTTGACCCGACAATCCCAGAACCTCAGCGGTATCCGAGAGTTTGAGCAGACATTCATAAAGTCGACTCTCGATTAGATTGAGCCGCTCATCGCTACCGATGACGGTGGTTTCAAGCACCCTGGCGAGCCGATCCGCCTGCGCGGATCGCATGTCACGCTTGGCCTCCCTCGCCTGAAACAGCAAGGTTTGCTTGAATCCGTTGATCGCTTTCCGCTCACCCTCCAGTACCGACGGTGATTCCATGAAACAGATCGCGGGAATCACGACGTGAACGCCTTGAAACCGCTCACCGGGGAATTCCGCTCCCACGGGATCTTGTCCCTTCGCGACGCCGACCGCGAAGTTTGTCTCAAGATACAGGATGGGTTTCAACCCGCACCTCGCGACGGGTGTCGCCCCCTTCGATCAATTGCGCCAACCCAAGCCGCGCGAGCCGCTCCAGCGCGGGGGGATTGGGGGAGTTCCATCGATAAACCAGGTCCCTCAACCAGGCCTCGACCAGGGTGGCGAGGTAAAACGGAAAGATCCGCTTCTTCCCAAACTCCGGATCGTAAATGGAAAGCACTTGCGGAGAACTCAAGACACAGCCGAATTCCTTTCCGTTCCCGCTCTCGAAATCGACGATGCGTATCCATTCAAGGTTCACGACCATGCCGAAACGCGCGGGTAGTCCGGAGGATCGGAGGTAATCCAGGTACGACCGGGCCATCTCCTCATCGACCTCACCCGCGTTCACCGCGACGAGAAGCACTTCTCGCCCCCGGGAATCCTCAACGACGACGTCGATCTTCATGGCGCGCCTTCCCCCGGGCGTTCCGTATCCTCAATCAGCTCAACTGGCCGTTCGGGCTTTCCTTCCAAAACTCAACATGCGCAGCGGCCACAGGATCGGTCGGAAGAACCAGCGAATCGGCAGGCCGATCAGCACCATCGCCGAGAGGACCACCATCAGCCCCGCCACCGCGATCCCCAGGTAGCGGACCGCCGCCACGTTCAGGCCGTACCCGGCCAGCCAGTCCCCGATCGCCAGGTCCAGGCCACGGGCCGCGGCGCCGGTCACCGCGCCGGTCAAGGTCACCCCGGCCTTCGCGAACTCCCGAACCGCGTACTCGGTCGCCCGGCCCGCCACGTCCACGAACTTGTCCGGGTCGGCCAGGAACGCCGCGAACACCCCCGCCGCGATCAATTTCTTCTTGTGAGGCAGGACCGTCCCCGTGAAGAACGACCAGCCGCCGCGTCCCGTCTTGCGCAAGACCCCCAGCGCCTCGGTTCCTTCCTTCACGACGACCTCGGCCACGTCGTCGCCATAAACCCGCACGGCGGTCATGCCGTCGGTCCCCAGAGCCCGGATCATCGTATCGGCCTGACCGGGATAGCGCCGGGCCAGCCGCTGCGCCGTCTCGGTCATCTCGACGACCAGGCGCTTCTCCGCCGGCGCCAACGCCGAGAACGCGCGGGCGGCGTCCGGATCGTCGGGCAAGAGCCTGGCGAACCGCGACTCCAGCACCGACTCGCCGACCGACTCGACCCGACGCCCGGCCCTCGCCAGGTCGTCCGACCGCTTGGCGATCAGTTCGAGGCTCTCGTCCGCCTCATGCGCGAACAATCGGCGAGCCCCCCGCGTCGCCGCCTCGGAGAGTTCATCCCCCCCACGAACCGCCGCGCGTCCTCCAACCTCCACGTCGCGCACGACCTGTTGCACGACCTCATCCAGCCACGACAGCTTGCCCGCATGGGCCTGGGGGACGATCCCGAGCATCGCCAACGCGACCACGACGGCCGCCCACCGAGCCCGAGGCGAGGAGCGAACGGGATTCTGACAACGTTGGGTCGCGGTATCACGCATGGATAAAGCCCCTCTTGAGAAGCGCGGGGGCCGCTCTGGCGGACCCGAAACGCGCGGACCAACGACCCACAAGGCCAGTGAACCCCTGGAATTCTACCGAGGAGTCCGAGGAATCAAGGTCAAGAACGGGTCGGACGGGACGCGCCCGATCCGAGAGGTGAACGTGTCGTGTGAAGAGTGTTCGGTCGTTGGCGACCAAGATTGAGGCCCAATTCCCCGGTTCGTCGCGATCTGCGTGGGCGCGTGTTCGAACCGCGCCACCCGCCGAGTCTCGAAGCGCTCCACTCCAGACCCTATCGGCCCGAGGGATCGGGCTCCCTCACGTCCAGAATCGAGAAGGCGCACCCGTGTCCCCCCTCTTCGGCCCAATCCGTGAATCAGGTCGGGATGGAGGACAAACGATCAGAAAACCTGGGGAATTTGGAGAATTTCAGGAACTTGAGGCTTTCTTGCGGTTTTGTGTTTGCTTTTCGCAACAGCTTCGCTAGATTTAACCCAAACCTCCCATTCGCCATATTTTTCGATTGAGCGGCTTCGTACACAAACGACGAATGCGGAGGTTTTTGGTTTCCTTCGTCAAACGAGTCACCTTCTGAGCGGTGTTTCGCGCGAGTCACGAGCATTTCCAGGGAGCGGGTCGTCCCCACTCCGGGCGGTTGGAACCGAGGGAGTCTTTCCCACGCCCGGAAACCCATTCGCGAGAAAAACACGTTCCGAGAAGCGCTGATTGAGGTGGGTCGGATCTGAGGGCGACAGGATCGGGTTGTGAGTCGCCCGTTCTCGGTGGACCCGGCCGACGCGACTTTCTGTCATG
>JBFWRA010000338.1:0-5468 GCA_050249155.1 Isosphaeraceae bacterium
GGTGGATGCGATCGATCCGAATCGGGTTCAGTAAGCGCCGGTGCCGGAATCCTGGGCGTCAGGGCCCTTCGGCGTCCCGTGGGCGAGGTCGGACTGGAATCGCGAGGCGTTGGCCTCCCCCGGAGGCGGGGTCGGGGCGTGGGCCTCGGCCACGAGGGGACCAGTCGGGGGCGGCAAGGGGAGGTGGCGGGCGGTCGGGTCGGGCGGCAGCGGTTGACGCGCCTCGGCCACCCTGGCCTGAGCCTCGTCGGCCTGGCGGTGGGACCAGAGCGCGACGCCCGTGGCCAGCAAGCCCAGGGCCGCGGCCGTGGTGATCCATCGGGGCCTGGGCGCGAACCCGAACCGGCGGGTCTCGATCCAGGCGCTCAGCGCCGCGATCGGGGAGGGCCTGGGAGCGTGCTTGGCCTCGACGATCTGGCGACGCAGGGCGGGCCAGAGCGAGGGGGCGTCACGCTCCTGGGTCCGCTCGAACGAGCCGGTCGTCCGCAAGATCTGGAGGGCCTTCCGAAGACTGGCGAGCCTGGCCCGACAGTCGGGACAAGTGATCAGATGTTGCTCGACCGCTCGCCGCTCGTCGCCGGTCAATTCGCCCCCCGCCAGCAGCGAGAGTCGCGGGCGGGCCTTTCGACAACCCGAGTCGCCTCGTCGAGAGTCGGTGTTCATGGTCAATTCCCCTCCTCTCGTGGCGAGTGTGATTGCCGGCGTTCCCAGAGTTCACGGAACTGGTCGCGCGCCTTGGCCAGCCGCCAACGCACCGTGGCTTCCTGTCGGCCGATGATCGCGGCCACCTCCGCCGAGGAGAAACCCTCCAGGTCGCGAAGCACCAGGATCGTTCGATAGGGCAAGGGGATGCGTTCCAGGACGAACTGGACTTCCTGGGCCAGGTCGGCCCTGACCCGCGGGTCGGGATCGGGCAGGTCGTACCGGCCGCCGCTGGCGACGGGCCGGTCGATCGAGACGGACGAGGCCGCTGGCGAGTCGTGGCGCCGCAGCCAGTCCAGCCCGAGGTTGACCCCCACCCGGAAGAGCCAGGGACCGAACCGCCGGGAGGTGTCGAACCGGTCCAGCCGATTGTACACCTTCCAGAACGTCTCTTGCGCGAGGTCTCGGGCGAGTTCCCCGTCGCGAACCAGGCGGCCCAGAACGCGCAGCAGCTTGCGTTCATAACGGGCGACCAGCGTCGCGAACGCCTCGTCGTCGCCGGCCCTGGCGCGTTCCACCAGCCAGGCGTCCCCCGCCTCGGACGTGGACGACCCCATCCCCGAGCGGGTGGAATCGGCCACGGTTTCCGACGACTTCCGCATCGCTTGACCTCCCGCCTTCGGAGTATCATACGGTCGGAGCGCCCGTTTCGTTGGCGGTTTCTTGGGAATCCCGACGCTCTGTCCTTTGAGAGGACGGCCAGGGCCACTGGCCCGATCGACGACCGACGTTCGGGCCACGGGTCCACGCGACGCTCCCATCCTCGTCCAGGCGACCGAAACGAAACGGAACGAATCAGAACGAACCTGACCTGGCTGACAAGGAATGAACGGCTGGACTCCTCGGATCGCGTTGTGCCCGCCCGAAGGTTGGCCTGAAGCGCTGGCCGTTTTGTACCGGCGGGTGCCGGCGTCGATTCGCTCCCGGCTGGTGGAGGACGCGATCGCCGAGCAGGCCCGGGGTGAGGTGGACCTCTCGGGCCTCTGGGTGGCCCGAAGGGGGCGTCGGATGATCGGCGCGCTACTGACGCAGCCCCTGGCCGGTCGAGCCGCGGCGGTCTGGCCGCCGGAGGTCGACGCCGCCTGGGGACGCGCGGGGATCGCCGCGGGGCTGGTCCGCCAGGCGCTGGGGCATCTCCGGGCGCGGGGATGCCTGCTGGCGCAGGCGCTGCTGGACGAGTCGACCCCTCGGCAGGCGGCGGCGGACCTCACCGCGGGGGGCATGCCCCGGGTCACCGAACTGCTCTACCTGGAGGGAGATACGCGGGCCGAGGTGCCGTTGCGGCCCGACACGCCCGTTCTGGACTGGCGGAGCTTCAGCGCGGAGACCGAGGCCGAGATCCGTGACGTGCTTTCCAGGACGTATCAGGGCAGCCTCGACATGCCCGAGTTGGAGGGTCTTCGGTCGCTCGACGACGTGCTGGGGGGGCACCGGGCCGCGGGCCGGTTCATCCCCGAGCGTTGGCGGATCGGCCGGGTGCGTGGCGAGCCCGAGGCGTCGGCTCTGGTGCTGCTCTCCGAGATGGCCGACCGCGACGCCTGGGAGGTCGCGTACCTGGGTCTGACTCCCGCCGCGCGGGGCCGCGGCATCGGCAGGGCCGCGCTGGCGCACGCCGTCGAGCTGGCCAGGCCGCACGTCTCACGGATCGAGCTGGCCGTGGATCTGCGCAACCACCCCGCGCACCACCTCTATCGCGCCGCGGGCTTCCGCCCCTTCGATCGGAGGGCCGTCCACCTGGCCTCGTTCGGCTCGACGAACCCGACGTCGGTCCCTCAACCTGGCAGGACGTGACGGACGATGTCCCCTTCCCGCAGGAAGATCACCGTTTCGGCGATGTTCACGGCGTGGTCGGAGATCCGTTCGAGGTTCCGGGCGGTGTTGATCAGACGGAGCCAGTTGTCGACTCGCTCCGGATGGCCTCGAATCGCGTCCTTCAGTTCCTTGACCACGGCCCGGTAGCGGCGGTTCACCGCGGTGTCGGCGGAAATCACCTGGCGGGCCAGCGCGGCGTCGTTGCGCGCCAGGGCGTCCAGCGAGTCGCGCACCTGCTCCAGCGCCGCGGCCCCCAGGTTCTCCAGCGAGGGGGGGATCGGGAACGCCAGCGGGTCGTCGGCCAGCTTCCGCACCCGCTTGGCGATGTGGCTGGCGAGATCCCCCATCCGCTCCAGGTCGCCACTGGCCTTGAGCACCGCGGCGACCCGTCGCAGATCCGAGGCGACCGGCTGGTGCAGCGCCAGGACCTTCAAACAGTCACGCTCGATCCGGACCTCCCAGCGGTCCACCGCGCGCTCCTCGCCGCGAACCTCCTCGGCCAGGTCGGCACGACCGTCGCAGAGCGCCCGGACGCTTCGGTTCAGCGCGTCCTCGACCACGGCGGCCAGCTTCAGCACGCCGTCCCAGAGACTTTCCAGGTCGCGAAGGAAGTGGCGACCCAGGGTCACTCGCTCCGACTCCCAGTCGGTCCCCCCTCTGCCCGCTCCTGGAGATTCCATCGCGCCCACGCCCTCCGCGCCGCTCGTTTCGTTCTGGATCGCCCAACGTCCCGCCACCGGCTCAATCGACAATTCCCCATCAATCAAGGATAGAAGCTCACCCCCTGGCGAACAATGGCGGAATGCGCTCGCTCATCGGAAATTCACGAAGTCAAGCCGGGTTCGACCCGCTCGTGACGACCCCTCGGACTCGCGATAGAATGCGAGAGGGGACCGGAACGGCCCCCCACCGGGAGTCTCGACCATGCCCGCGCACGACTGGACCCGCGTCGATTCCGGGATCTTTCACGACTTCCACCTGGAATGGATCTCGCAAATCAAGCGGGCGTTGAACGCCGGCCTGCTTCCCCCGGATTACTACGCGCTGGCCGAGCAACAGGTCGGGCGGCTGGAACCCGACGTCCTGACCCTCCGCGGCCTCTCGACCGCTCCCGAACCTCCCCGCGCCCCAACCCCCGACGACGGTGGCGACGGTGGCGGCGGCGCAACCGACACGCCCAGCGTCGGTCTGAAACACGCGCCCCCACGCGTCCGCCTCCGTTGCGAAACCCCCGCCGACTTCGCCACCCGCAAGTCCCGCGCCGTCGTCGTGCGACACGTCAGCGGAGACGGCGTCGTCGCCATGATCGAAATCGTCTCGCCAGGAAACAAGGACAGCCGACGCGCCCTGAAAGCCTTCGTCGAGAAGGCCCTCTGGCTTCTGGACCAACGTGTCCACCTCTTGATCCTGGACCTCGTCCCCCCCTCGCCGCGAGACCCCCGAGGCATCCACGCCGCGCGCTGGGAGGAAGCCGCCAGCCAGGACTTCAACCCTCCCGAGGGAAAACCCCTGACCCTGGTCTCCTACGAGGCCGACCTCGCCTGGCGCGCCTACGTCGAACCCCTGGCCGTCGGCGACCCCCTGCCCGACATGCCCCTGTTCTTGAAGCCCCAGTGGTACGTCGACGTCCCCCTGGAACAAACCTATCAAAACGCCTTCGACGCGGTCCCGCTCCGTTGGAGAAACGTCGTCGCAAGAGTCGACTAAAACCAAAACCGGAGGTCGTCGTCGGCTCACCCTCCTCTAGCGCGAAGCCGGGGCCTTCCAGTAGTCCGGCAGGTCGGGCTTGGTCTCGCGGAGGATCTCCACGATCGCCTCGCGGTCCTCCCTGGCCAGACGAGGATCGTCCTTCCCGGTCCCCCGGCCGTCGAGGATTTCCCAGAGACGTTGATAAATATAATCTTTCACTTCCACGGGAAGGGAGTCGAACGCCCGGGAGTGGATCAGGTAGCTGCAAGGATAACGGAATAGCCGGGTTTGAAGGTCGAGGTCGCGAAGCGACCGGCCCTTGGAGTCGCGAGGGCCTCGCCCGGCGAAGTCGGCCGCGAACGTGGACGTCCCTTCAAGGCGGTCGGTCAGGCGGGCCTCGTCGGCGAACAGCATGTAGCTGACGACCGCCTCGCCCACGCTTCGGATCCGGGAACGGGCGCTGTCGGAGCGCTCCGAGGCCGGCCTGCCCAGCGCTTTGTTCAGTTCCCGCTCATAATGCAGGGCCATCCGCGTTTCGATCCCCGCGCGGGCCAGGCGGTTCAACATCCCGACCTGGTGTTCGAGCACCATCAGCGCGACGAGGTCGCTGTGCGGCGTCGGATAGAAGGAGACGGTCAACCGGTCCCTCAGGTCGACCACGTTCACGCCGTCGAGGTTCTCGGGCACCTCGGACCCGCGCCGACCCTGGGAGATCATGTTCCCCATGTGCGTCTGGCTTCCGCTGGTGCCGGTCACGTACCAGCCTCCCCAGCGTTCGGCCAGCGGGCTCGAATGGTCGGTGCGGTACGACCCACTGGCCAGCAACGGCTGACCCTGCCGATCCACGAACAGGGAACGCACAAGATGCCCGGGAACCCCCTGGTTGGCCGACGAGCTGTGGCAGAGCAGGCAAGACTCGGTCTGTCGCTGAGGCGCCGGCGCTTCGTCCCTCGCCTGGTCGATCGTGTAGAACGCCGTGCCGATGACCTCGTCGACCGCCGAGATCTCCAGCACCTGGCCTCCCAGGCAGAACCCGATCATCACGTCGTCGTTGAAATAGATCGCCCGCGGAGTCCTGGGCGAAATCCGCTCGCGCTGCAAGCTCGTCTTGGAGAAAACCAGGACCTGGGACGACTCGGGCACGTCCAGCTCGCGAAGCAACGACCGCAGGTAGCCGTGGTCCGACTTGAACTCAAGCGTCGCCCGCCCCGCGTTCAGCCGCTCCCGAAGCCTCTCAACCACGTTTCGAGGCGTCGCCTCGCTGT
>JBFWRA010000339.1:0-5463 GCA_050249155.1 Isosphaeraceae bacterium
CTTCGGAAACGGCTGGAACGGTCTGGGCTGGGCGCTGCCCTGCTGCGATCAGGCGGTGTCGGCCCTCCTGGAAGACCTGGAACAGCGCGGGCTCCTGGAGACCACGCTGGTCGTGCTGGTGGGCGAGTTTGGCAGGACCGCCCGAATCAGCCGGGGGGCCTCGGCCGTCGGCCGTGACCACTGGCCCAACTGTTACTCGGCGATGCTGGCCGGAGCGGGTCTCCGCGGCGGTCAGGTCTACGGACGATCGGACGCCCAGGCCTCGTACGTGATGGACAGACCGGTTTCCCCGGAAGACTTCTCGGCCACCTTGTTCCACGCGCTGGGCATCGCCCCGGAAACTCCGATCCATCCGGACGGGTTTTCCGTACGCGCGAGCACGGGCCGACCGATCCTCGAACTTTTCTAGCCCACGACGACCCGCGCTCCTGGAAGTCGGGACGCCCGTTCCCTCCGCTTTGGCAGAACCTCCGCCACGACCCCGCCCGTCGAACTCACGCCACCACGTTCTCGCATGCCGAGATCAACGAAATGAGTAAACCAATAAGTTTATTAATTCCATGGATTCTTATTCTGGTCGGATCTTCGACGACGAGCGCCGATGACGCCCCGCCGGAGTTCGGGCGCGACGTCCTGCCGATCCTCCGGGCTCACTGTCTGAAATGTCACAGTGCCGCCGAGCGCAAAGGGGGCCTCAGTCTCCAGATCCCCGCGTCGATGCTGGAGGGGGGCGACGGCGGTCCCGCGTTGGTCAAGGGAAACGTTGAGGAAAGCCTGATCATCGAACAGGTGGAAACCAACGCGATGCCGCCGGGCAAAGCCCCGAAGCTGACCGCCGCCGAGATCGCCACCCTCAAGGCCTGGGTCGCCGCCGGAGCGCCCGCGAGCGACTCGCGAGGGGCCGAGGTCTCGGCCGACGTCGCCCCGGTCCACTGGGCGTTCCGACCGCCGACCCGCCCCGAGGTCCCGCTGACCGGCGACACGGACCAGCTCGCCGGACCGATCGACGCGTTCCTGCGTTCCAGACTCACGGCCGCGGGGCTCTCGTTCTCTCCCGAGGTGGACCGGCGAACGCTGATCCGTCGAGCCACCTTCGACCTCTGGGGGCTCCCGCCGACGCCCGCGGAGATCGACGCCTTTCTGGCCGACTCCGCCCCGGACGCCTATGAGCGATTGATCGACCGACTCCTGGCCAGTCCCCGTTACGGCGAGCGCTGGGGAAGGCACTGGCTCGACCTGGCCGGGTACGCCGACTCGGAAGGCATCCTCGCGGCCGACCACGTTCGCTCGGCCGCCTGGCGCTACCGCGACTGGGTCGTCAAGGCGTTCAACGCCGACCTTCCTTACGACACGTTTCTCCGTCGGCAGATCGCCGGGGATGAGTTCGCCGACTACTGGACGGCTTATGAGAACGAGCCGACGCTCCCACCCGACGTGGTCGACGCGCTGGTGGCGACTGGCTTCCTCCGCTCCGCCGGGGACACCAGCCGACCCGACTTCGTGAACATCAAGAACGCGCCGGGTTACTATTACCAGACGCTCGACGACACGGTCAAAATCGTCGCCTCCGCGACGATGGGCCTGACGCTGCAATGCGCCAAGTGCCACAGTCACAAGTACGACCCGATCACGCAGGCCGAGTATTATCAGGTCCAGGCGATCTTGATGAGCGGCTACCGGCCGGATCAGTGGGTCGCGCAGGTCGCGCGAAAACGAGAGGTGGCGACGCGGGCGCAGGAGACCGAGGCCGCCGCCTTCAACGCCGTGATCGAGAGGGACGTGGCGCGACGGACCAGGGCCATCGAGACGATCCGCGCGGGTTTCGAGGCCAGGCGGTTCGAGGCCAGACTCTCGGAACTCCCCATGGCGATTCGCGAGGACGTCCGCGCGGCGTTCGCCGCCGAAGCGCCAAAGCGCACCGAAGCTCAGCGCGATCTGTTCCGCAAGTACCAGGCCGACCTTCGGCCGTCTCCCAAGGAACTACTCGGCCTGATCGCCAAGGAATCGCCTCGTGAGCGGGATTTGATGGGGACGCTCGAAGCCTTGAACGCGGCCGACCTCGCCCGTCGCCGCGTATTCCCGGAGATCCGGGCGTTCTACGACCTTCCTGGAGAGCCGACGACGCCGATCCTCACGAAGGGCGATTATCTCCAACCCGCCAGGACCGTTGGGCCCGGAGCCCCGCGCGCCCTGGAGACGCCCAGGCCGTTTCGCTGGTCCCCTCCGCCCAAGAACGCTCCCACGAGCGGCCGGAGGAGAGCCTTCGCGGAGTGGCTCACGCAACCCGGCCACCCGCTGACGGACAGGGTCCTGGTGAACCGAATTTGGCTCCACCACTTCGGCGAGGGGATCGTCGACACACCCGATAATTTCGGCGTGAAGGGGGGCCCGCCCAGTCATCCGGAGCTTCTCGACTGGCTGGCGACGGAGTTCGCGCGTCAGGGCGGGTCGATCAAGGCGATGCACCGCCTGATCATGACCTCCACCGCCTACCGACAGTCCAGCCGGGACGATCCGGAGCGCCACGCGAACGCCCGGGCCGTCGACCCCGAGAATCGCTTGCTCTGGCGGCAACGTCTCCGCAGACTCGAAGCCGAGGCGCTTCGAGACTCGGTCCTGCGCGTGGCGGGGACCCTCAATCCGGAAATGGGCGGTCCGCCAGTGCCGATGGTCACCCGACCGGGAGGAGAGATCGTCGCGCCGGAGGGCTCCGCGGGCATGCGGCGGTCGGTCTACCTGCAGGTTCGTCGGAGCCAGCCGTTGACCTTCCTGCAAGTGTTCGACCAGCCCGTGATGGAGACGAACTGCCTCAAACGGTCGACCTCAACGGTCGCGTCGCAGGCGCTGAGTCTTCTCAATAGTGATTTCCTGGTCGGACAGGCCAGGAGCCTCGCCGAACGCTCACTTCGCGAATCGCCCGACGATCCCGCGGGGCGCGCGATCCTCCTCGCCTTCGGGAGACCGCCAACGGCGAGGGAGCGGTCGCTCATCGACGGCCACCTCTCCCGCCAGGGTGACCTCCCAACCCAACTGGCCGACCTCTGCCAGATGCTTCTTAGCAGTAACGAGTTCGCGTACGTCGATTAATCCGATTCTGAAACCGGGACGGACCCATGCGAGACCGCCTCAATCGTTCCCCAAGGGGACCGTTTTCCTCGAACAGACGGGAGTTCCTATCACGACTCGGGGGGGGCTTCGGCGGCCTCGCGCTGGCCGCGATGCTGGGCGAGGCGCGAGGCGAGGGACCCGGGCTTCCCACCGTTTTCGATGCGAAGGAGCGCCCGCCGCACTCGCCGGCTCGGGCGAAGGCGGTGATCCAGCTGTTCATGCACGGTGGCCCCAGTCACGTCGACCTCCTCGACCCGAAGCCGATGCTGGCGAAGTTTGACGGCAAGGCCCCCCCCGCGGAGGTCGCCGACGACGAGAAGCTCACGGGCAACTTGCTCAAAAGCCCATTTCGGTTCGGCCGACATGGTCAGTCGGGACTCGCGTTCGGGGAGACCCTTCCCAGAATCGCGGCGCACGCGGACGATCTCGCGATCGTGCGGTCGATGTACACCGAGCACCGAAACCACGAGCAAGCCCTCTGGATGATGCACACCGGCCTGATCGTCTCGGGTCGCCCGAGCCTTGGATCATGGGTCACTTACGCCCTCGGGACGGTTAACCAGAACCTTCCCGCCTATGTCGTTCTCCCCGACCCGAAGGGCTTGCCGGTGGACGGCATCCGAAACTGGTCCAGCGGCTGGCTACCACCGGTCTATCAGGGAACGCCCTTTCGATCGGAAGGTACGCCCGTGCTCAACCTCCGGCCCGGGACGCCATTATCCCCTGGCCGGGACCGGGCCAGGCTCGAACTCCTCGGGGCGCTGAACGCCGATCACCGAGAGCGTCATCCCGGTGAACTCGAACTCGACGCCCGAATCGCCAGCTTCGAACTGGCCGCGCGGATGCAGCTCTCGGCGACCGATGCGCTGGACGTCGCGCGGGAGCCCGCCGAGACGCGCGCCCTCTACGGGCTCGACCACGAGGTCACTCGGTCGTACGGCACGCGCTGCCTGATGGCCCGGCGTCTGGTCGAGCGCGGAGTGCGGTTCGTCCAGATCTTCATGGCGGGACAGCCCTGGGATACCCATACCAATAACGCCGCGGGAACGCGCGCGTGTTGCGAACAGACCGACGGCCCCATCGCTGGCTTGCTGACGGATCTGAAGCGACGGGGCCTCCTGGACGAGACCCTCGTGGTTTGGGGGGGCGAGTTTGGCCGAACCCCGGGCGCCCAGGGTAAGGACGGCCGCGACCACCATCCCTACGGGTTCAGCGTTTGGCTCGCGGGCGGCGGGGTCAAGGGGGGTCGGACGCACGGAGAGACCGACGACTTTGGGTACCGGGCCACGACCGATCGCACCAGCGTGGCCGACCTCCACGCGACGATCCTGCACCAGCTTGGGCTCGACTTCCAGCGACTGACCTTCCCCCACAGCGGACGCGACGAGCGTTTGACCGACGTCTACCCCGCCAAGGTCATCCAGCCAGTTGTCTCCTGAACCGCCCGACCACGGGCCGACCGACCGCGACTCTCACGGACGAACCTTCAGAAACCCCTTCAGGGGCTCAGCCTGGCGACTTCCCTCGCGGAGCAGGTAGCCAGCGTCGGCCGCGAGGTCATGGTGGTGGTCGACCTGGCCGGACGGCCATGCGACCTCGACCAAATCCACCCGCTGGGCCTCGCCAAGCCCGACGTGAAGCCGAGGGTCGGAGGCGGAGAGATAGCTGCCACCCCCGGTGCGCTGAACGACCCGACGCCTTCCACCGGTGGTCACGGTCACCCGGGTGCCGATGGCGTCTCGATGGGACGTGGCACCTTCCAGTTGGAGCGTGAGGAAGTGACCTCCGGTCGTCCGGTTGCGCAGGTAGGCCAGGGGCGAGTCCTGCGAGACCGCGAGCAGGTCGACTCGACCGTCGTTGTCGAGATCTCCGACCACCAAACCACGACCGATTCGAGGCGTTTCCCAGACCGACCCGGGCGCTCGGGAGACGTCGCTCAATCGCCCGCGTCCGATCCCTTTCAGAAGTTGGAGAGGCATCGCGTAGGGATAGTTCGGACGGTAGTCGTTGACGTGACCGTTGGCGCTGGTGAGGTCGAGCCAACCGTCGTTGTCGTAGTCGAGGAAACAGACCCCGAACCCCAGCAGCGATCGACTCGCCGAGGCCAATCCCAGCGCGGCGGATTCCTCACCGAACGCTCCGCCGCCGAGGTTCCGGAAGAGGCTGGTCGCCTCTCCGTGGAAGTTCGTCACCGCCAGGTCGGGCAGTCCGTCGCCGTCCAGGTCGCCACAGGCCACCCCCATCCCGGCCTGGAATCCCCCGACGGCACCCGTCCCCGAGCCTGAGGCGATCCCTTCCTCCTCGAACTTCAAACCCCCGACGTTTCGGAAGAAGTAGTTCGCGGTGGTGTCATTG
>JBFWRA010000340.1:0-5460 GCA_050249155.1 Isosphaeraceae bacterium
TTCGCCAGTTCGTCGAAGACCGTGGCGACCATCGCGGGAGTGAATTCCTTGGACGAGAGCCCGTAACGACCGCCGATGACGATCGGTCGAGGCTTCGCCTCTGGCCACGACTCGACGAGCGTCGTGACCACGTCCTGGTACAGCGGCTCACCGACGGACCCCGGCTCCTTCGTCCGATCGAGGACGGCGATCTTCCGCGTCGATGGCGGGAGCGCCTTGACGAATGCCGACATGTCAAAAGGCCGAAATAGACGGACCTTCACCAGGCCGACCTTGGCTCCCCCCGCGTTGAGCTGTTCGACGGCCTCCTCGGCGGCACCCGCGCCGGAGCCCATCAGCACGATCACCCGTTCGGCGTCGGGCGCGCCCACGTAATCGAACAGACGGTATTGGCGTCCCACACGCTCGGCGAAACGGTCCATCGTGCGTTGCAGAAGCGTGGGCAAGGCGTCGTAGTATGGGTTGATCGCCTCGCGCGCCTGAAAGAACACGTCGGGATTTTGCGCCGAGCCGCGCAGAACGGGGCGGTCCGGGGACAACGCGCGGTCGCGGTGGGCCTGGATCCACCGATCGTCGATCATCGCCCGGAGATCGTCGGACTCGAGCGGCTCGATCTTGTTGAGCTCGTGCGAGGTCCGGAAGCCGTCGAAAAAATGCAAGAATGGGATGCGGGATTCGAGCGTCGCCGCCTGAGCGATCGCGGCGAAGTCGTGCGCTTCCTGCACGGAGGCCGCGCAGAGCATGGCCCAACCCGTCGAGCGCGCGGCCATCACGTCGGAGTGGTCCCCGAAGATGGAGAGGGCGTGCGTGGCGACCGTGCGCGCGGCGATATGAAAAACCGTCGGCGTCAGCTCGCCTGCGATCTTGAACATATTTGGGATCATCAGGAGGAGTCCCTGGGACGCCGTGAAGGTCGTCGCCAGGGCCCCGGCCAGTAGCGAGCCGTGAATGGCGCCCGCCGCGCCCGCCTCGCTCTGCATCTCGATGACGCTCGGGACGGTGCCGAAGAGGTTGGGTTTCCCCGCGGCGGTCCAGGCGTCGGCGAGTTCACCCATGGGTGAGGCCGGGGTGATTGGATAGATCGCGATGACCTCGTTGGTCTGATGTGCGACCAGGGCCGCCGCCTCGTTCCCGTCGATCGTCACAAATCGCCGTCCCACCATCGGATTCCTCGCCGAGGGGCCGCGCGCCGAGTTATCCGATCCTGTGGGATCTCATCCATTCACCCACGTGATCGGCGCGCAAAAATTCCCCGCTCGAGCCGCGGGTGGCTCGACGGGGCCATCTTAGCCTAGGCACATGTCCGCCCGTC
The DNA here is from genome assembly GCA_050249155.1 of Isosphaeraceae bacterium. GTDB lineage: Bacteria > Planctomycetota > Planctomycetia > Isosphaerales > Isosphaeraceae > JBFWRA01. Next base: position 1,313 of record JBFWRA010000340.1, read on the forward strand.
GCGAGCGAACCGAACCATGACGTTCACGGTAGCCAGATCGGCCACTTGGTTCAAGGTGTGACCGAAAAAACCTAGCGCGAATGACGCCTTACCCGGCGCGGAGCAGTGGCCGGAAGTCACGAAAACGGGGCGAGTTCCGCGGTGTCAGCCGTGTGGTCCTGGCCCCGATGGCACCAATCATCATTTCAGAAAAAGATTTGATGGAAGGGAAAGAGTCGTCTTTCTCATGTGCGAAGTCGACCGTTTCCAACCCTTGCGGATCATGGGACGAGGGAACGACGTTGACCAGGATCGCTCCACCTCGTCTCGCTGTGTCCGTTCAGCCGGGCGACGAACTCGGGCGACGTCACCAGGGCGTGGACGAGAGCGTTGGTGGATCGAGACCGTCGCAGGAGCCGCGCCCCGGCGGCTAACTCGTTGGGCTCGGCTGGTCGGCCGAGGAATTGACGGAACGATCGCTGGACCGACGTCGCCAGTCCTTCGGGACTGAACGTCAGCCTCTTCGCCAGAGCGATCCGGCTCCCGCCGTGCGCCAGAGCGTTTTCCCAACGTCTCGACTCGGTCGCCGAGGGCGTACGGCCGAGGACGTCGTGGTACAGGGAAGTGACGAGGGTGTCCGGACCGCCTTGTGCCCGCGCCTCCAGGTAGGCACGCGATCCGAGCAGTTTGAGCCGGACGGACCCCAGGGGTGCCCTCGCGTGGAGGAGCCGAGCGTCGGCGGGGTGTCGAAGGGTCGAGAACGAGAGCCGCTCGAGCTCGGCGCGGCGGTATTCGGGCGAGCGCAGGACGGCCGAAGCCAGACGACCCAGCACGCGCGACCGCTGGGAATCCGGCAGCGATCCCAGGGGTGTCTCCGCCGAGATTCCGCCATGACGACCGAGTGCTCTGGATAGGAGCGTCGAACGCCGATCGTTGGAAAGGGTCGACCCCGTGAGTTGACCATGGACCTGATCGAGGTACGAGCCGACCGTCGGAACGGGCGCCGCCGCCGCCTTCGGCAAGGTGAATCTCAGCACGGCCGGTTTTTCCGGGTCGGAACTGGACACCCAGAGGTTACCGTCCGGGCCCACCGCGAGCGTGTTGATCGGAAAGCTGGACTGCTGGCTGATCGACGTCGGAATCGGGAAAGGGGTCTGCGTGCCCGTCGCTGGTTCGAGGCGGATCAGCGCGTTTTTGAGAGTGTCCAGGAAGTAGAGGTTCCCGTCCGGTGCCGAGACCAGGGAAATCAAGGGGGTGCCGGACGGTCCGGAGTTGTCGGTGGGAAAGAGCGTGACCTCTCCGGTGGAAGGGATCAGCCGCCCGATCGCCACTGAGAAGTTGTACGTGAACCAGACGTTGCCGTCGGGACCGATGGTGATGGATTCGCCAGGCTGAAACAGCCCGGCGTTCAGCCCCTTCACCGGGAAGGTGGTGGTTGAGCCTCCTGGGTCGGTCCGGGCGATGACGGAGTTGACGTTGAGGTCCCAGGCGATCGTCCATAGATTTCCCGAGGAGTCGAACGTGCCATTCCCAATGAACGCGAGCGGTAGGGAAAGGTTGGTTCGTCCCGAGAGGTCGAACTTGGCGAACCCGTCGTAGGTGTCGTTCTCGTTCACGTTGAAAAAGGGACCGTACATGCTCTGGCCGTCCGGGCTCCGGACCAACGAGGCGAAGGAGGTCAGGGGAATGTTCTCGAAGATCCCGTATTGTGGAAGAACCTGGAACACGTTCGTGCCGAGCGAGCTACCTCCCAGCCAAAGTCGGCCCTGGGTGTCGACGGCCATCCAGCCGCCGCCGATCGCTCCCGCTCCGAAGGGGGGGAAGCCTCGGGCCTGCAGCGGAACCTCCTGAGCGGTCAGCGCCGTGACGTCGATCACCGCGACGCCGTCCTGGGATGGAGCCTGGTCACTGGTCTGGTACATGTAGGCGTACAGGTGCCCGTCTGGCGAGGAGGCCAACCCGATCGGATAATAGTGGCCACTCGGCAGCGGGACGGCGGCGGTGAACGCGTACGCCGGAGTGGGCGCGTCGCCATAAAAGAGGCCGAGAGTGTTGGCACCCTCTTGCGCGAACCAGACCTGTTTCGAGTCGTCGACCGTGATCCCCCTGGGCGTCGCGCCCGCGCTCAGGGCGTACTCGGTGATGGCCGGGGTATCGTTCTCTCGGAGCTCGATTCGCCCAATCTTGTTCGCGGTACTCTCGGTGAAGTAGAGGTAACCGTTGCCCGAGGTGATCCCCCAGGGGCCGCTATTGGCCGTCGGCGTGGCGTACTCGGTGATGGCGCGGGTCACGGGGTCGATCCGGCCGATCTTGCTCGTCCCGAACTGGGTGAACCAGAACGCCCCGTCCGGACCCTTGACGATATCCAGAGGCTGCGACCCGGCCGCCAGCGCGTATTCCGTCGTGACGAAGTTGTTATTGGGATCCGACTCGAAGACGGCGATCTTGTCGGCGTCGCGCTCGGTGAAATAGACGGCGGTGGTCTGAAGCCCCCGGTCGAAGGCCACACCCCAGTTCTCGCTGTTGGGAGCGCTGGCGGTCGGACGATACTGGCCGGGCTGGAAGGGAACGTATTCGAAGAAGTCTCCGACGGTGAAGAGCCCCACCTGTTGAGCGTTGGACTGCGTGGCGTAGATCGCGCTTCCCAGCGGGTCGTACGTCAGGCTCACCAGCGGGCTATTGGGAATCGGATTGTCATTCGCGTCGGTGACGGGCGCTTCGGTGATCGCGCCCGAGGTGGTGATCCGGCCGAGCTTGCCGCCTGTGCGCTCCGTGAAATAGAGGCTTGCGTCGCCGTTTCCGCCTGGCACGATGCGGTAGGGCGTGGCGTTGGAGGTGGGCACGACGTACTCGTTGAATTGAGACGTTTTCGGGTCGAAGCGAGCGATCTTGTTCCCAGCGGACTCGGTGATCCAGACGGCTCCGTCGGCCCCGATCGCCACGTCGACCGGGGCGCTCGCGGCCGTCGGCAGCGGGTACTCGAGGACTGGCGAGAATGTGAATGCGAGCAATTCGCGGCCTTCCAGCCACTCGACGGCGGGTTTTCGGCGGCGCTTGGCGGAGGTTCGCATGGTGCTTCTCACCTTGGGGGAAACGAGGGGATCGGGTTCCATGGATCACGAGTTCGTCAGGTCCGCTCACGAAGGCCGAGATCGCGGGAGCGTTTCGGTCCGCTAAGAGGCTGTGATCTTTTCGGCCCCGCTATTGCGTGGCATGATCATATTTGGTATCATGGCGTCATGAGCGACACACCTCTGCTCCCCGACGCCGGTAACGAGGGCGAGCCGCCTGCGCGGCCCCGCCCGGACCTCGGGCCCCCGCCCCCGCCCAGGGTGCGGCGGCCCAAGCGCGACCAGATGCTCCTGCGGCCGGTTGCCCTGGAGGAGATCCTCCCGGAGGACCACCCCGCGCGCACGGTCTGGGCCCTGGTCTGTTCCTGGGACCTCTCCCCCCTGTACGACGCCATCAAGGCGCGCGGCGAGCAGCCCGGGCGTGCCGCCACCGACCCCACGTTGCTCGTGGCACTGTGGCTCTACGCGGCCACCTGCGGGGTGGCCAGCGCCCGTGAACTCGACCGGCTCTGCCGCGAGAGCGACCCCTACCGCTGGCTCGGCGGCGGCGTGCCGGTCAACTACCACATGCTCAGCGACTTCCGCGTGGGCCACGAGGCCGTGCTGGACAGCCTGCTGACCCAGATGCTCGCGGTGCTCATCCGCGGCGACGTGGTCTCGGTGCACCGGATCGCCCAGGACGGCACCCGGGTGCGGGCCGGCGCCGGTGCCCACAGCTTCAAGCGGGGCGCCACCATCGAGTCGGCCCTGCAGGCGGCACAGGCCCACCTGGAGATCATCAAGCGCCAGGCCGAGCGGGGCGGCGAGGCCACGGCGCGACAGCGTGCGGCGCAACAACGTGCCGCCCGCGAGAAGTTGGAGCGGCTCGAGCGGGCGCGGAAGGAAGTGGCCGAGGTGGCGCGGGCCAAGCAGGAGCAGAAGGCCAAGCCGACGAAGGGGAACCCGCCGCGGGCGAGCACGACCGACCCGGAGGCGCGGTTCATGCGGATGCCCGACGGGGGCACGCGGCCAGCGTACAACGTGCATCTTGCCGCCGACACCGAGAGCCGCGTCATCGTCGGTGTCGACGTGACCAACGTCGGCAGCGACGCCGGCCTG
>JBFWRA010000341.1:0-5458 GCA_050249155.1 Isosphaeraceae bacterium
CACGGTCTGCCATTTGGGAAACATCTCGATGCGGCTGGGGGGCCGAACCCTCCATTGGGATCCCAGGAAGGAGCGATTCTTCGGCGACGCCCTGGCCAACGCGATGCTCTCACGCAAGATGCGCGGATCGTGGAAGTTGGAGGTCTAATCGTCGCTCAGGAACGGACTGGGAATCACTTCCCGATTTTTGATCCCAAGGGGGCCTGGGTCAACGCTCGGAAAATGATCGCTGGCCTGTTCCTCAGCGCGAAGCCGCGCCCGTGCGATCACGAGGATCGAACGGGCGTGGTGGCGGTTCGATAGTCTGAGGTGCTCGGTTTCGCCCCAATCTCGCCGAGGAGGTTGGTCCAGCGCGGCCACTCCTGGAACGATTCGAGGACGGATTATTCGTCCTTGAGTTCCAGGGTGACCGTGTTGCTTCCGGTGGTGACGGAGTGGGTGAGTCCGGAGGTGTTCGCGTCCGCGTACTTCGCCGGGATCTCGGACTTGGGCACCTTCGGGGCCTCGCCGGGAAGCGCGGTGTTGTAGGAGTCGGGGTCGATGTCCGTCACGGCGATCTTGTACTCGCCCACCTCGGCACCGTCGCCAGGCTCTCGGGTCTGGAGCGTGAACGACCCGTCGGATGTGATCGCGCCGCTGGCGTTGGGGCGCGAGGGTTCGGTTGAGACGAAGGACACATTGCCCTTCGTGAGTGGTTGACCCTTGTAGGTCACGGTACCGGAGACCCGGCCCATGACGGGGCCGGATTGCCCACACCCGGTCGCCAGGAACGTGAGGGCCAGGAAAAGCGGGAGGGCCAGGCCCGACGGAGCGAGCGACGCGCGAATTCGAAACACGGCGGCATTCTCCAATGAATCCGGCCGCCCCGATCGACGTGATCGGGACGGCCTGACGTGAGTGGACGAGGTCGACGATCGGTTTTAGAAGCTATCCGACGACACGATCTCGCCCTGGCCCCGGGTGCTCAGGGCCTGGTAGATGCTGAAGTTGATCGTGTTCTTGATGAACTTCACGGAACCGTCGGCGAAGGCGAAGTTAGCCCCACCGGGGTGCTCGCTGCGGAAGGTGATCTGCCAGGTCCAGTTGCCGACGTCCGGATAAACTCCGGCCGCGGTGACGTGCCTGTAGTTCAACGGAATCGACGTCGAGCCGACCGACTGGTTGGCGTGGACGAACGAATTCCATCGCGTGACCTTGCGGATCTGCTCACCCGCGAGGAACGTGTTCGAGGTTCCGTCGGTGACCATGTTCACACCGACGTTGGAGCCCCAGGCCCAGAAGATACCGCTACCGGCCGTGCCGCCATTGTCTTGCTGCTCGTTGGTGATGCGGTGGTGTCCCAATTGGGGAAGCCGGCAAAGGCGATTGCCCGCCGCCGCGCAGACGATGAGCTGGCCGTTGCGGGCGTCGTTCAGGCCACCCGCGCAGGCGAGGCAATTGTCGCCCATGTTGCCCACGTACGAGGTCCCCGCCGCCAGGTCGTTCCAGATGTCGTCGGCGTTGGTATTGTCGACGGGCGGGCTGGTGTCCGAGGGGCAACCCAGCGAGCTGATGATGGTTTGGCGAACCGTCGAGTTCTGTTGACCCTGGTAGATCGTGCTCCAGCGCCAACCGGAGTTGTTGACTCCCCACATGATGCTGAAATTCACCGCGTTGTAGAGCGGCTGCTGCTCCATCTGGGGGAGCATCAACACAAGCCAGCTCGAATTGTTCCATGCCTGTCCCGTCGTCGGACCGAAAACGGGGTGGAGATACATGCCGGTGGGGAACTTGCCGTTCACGTCGTGATAGTTGTGGGCGGCGAGTCCAAGCTGCTTGAGGTTGTTGACGCACTGAGCCCTGCGAGCGGCCTCTCGGGCCGCCTGAACCGCGGGCAAAAGCAAGGCGATGAGCACCGCGATGATCGCGATCACGACCAGGAGTTCGATGAGCGTGAACCCGCTCGATCTTCGACGAGGCATCGATTCGGCCCTCGGAGAAAGAGAAAAAGATCAAACCGATCTTACAAGCGAGGGACGGGAGGAAAACGACGATGGACCGACCGATCGCGCTGTCCGCGCCCGCGTGGTATCGACCCTGGTCGTCGTCAAGATCCCGCCGGAGGAAGGCCCCGCGTCGCAGATTGTCATGCGATGGGGAACTCCAGTCAAGTGACTTCCGACAAGTGACAGACAATTGGTCGAGGGCCGTCCCATCGTCGAGGAACCCAGCCCGTCAGACTCAATTCGATCCCTTCGTTTTCGCCTCGTCGACCGCGGGAGGGGGCGTCCATCGGAGGCGGTTGGCCTCCTCCTCGATCTTGGCCACGTCGGCGACGGTCACCCCGTGCTTCTGGGCGATCTCGGCCATCCCCTTCTCCAAAATCGGATCGAGGATCGCCTTGTGTTCCGCCATGCGCTTGTCGAATTCCTGATTGCCGTTTTTGGGCATGTGCGCGTCGTCCATCGGCATGATGGCGTTGGCCTCGTTCATAACGCGCGCGCGCAGGTGGTAGGCCTCCGCGTGGATCTCCTTGCGTTCTTCCAGCGGGCGGTCGACGGGCTTGAAATCGGGGGGAAGCGCGAGCCCAGACTCGCCGCCCGCCTCCGACGTCGGCGCGCCCGGCGGCGAGGAGTCGCCATCGCTCCGCGCGCACCCGAACCCGATCAGCGTCAGAAGCGAGAGCGAAAGGGCGACGCGGGTCGGCCCCGACCGGGGACGTCGGACGATCCTGGCGATCAATTCCATTGCGCGCTGAAACATGACTGGATCTCGATTGTTAGTCATGGACTGGGGTGATTCCGACGGCCACGATCCGCCGTTGGGACCGACGCGGCGGCGTTTCGACAAGGCTTGATCGTTCCGCGAGGTTGGAAAGCGCGCGGAGGGATGAGCCGGGGTCGTCAAGCATCATACCGTCTGGTTAGATTCGAAAAGAAAAAAAACGAGACTCCTCGCCGAGCCGACCACCGACGGAAGGGGCGCATGGGCCGCGGGCCGACGGCGACGGACCGAGGTCGTGGTGGGCTTGGCCGTCATCCCTGGGGCTTTCGACGCCGCTCCAGGGCGTCCCGACAGTGTTCCAGCAATCCCAGATCAATCAACTCGTCTTCAATATTTTCATGTGATGGATCATCCACAGATCGCGTCACGGCTTCGAGCAACGCGTCGGTGAATTCCTCCCTGGCCAGGAGAAGTTTCTTTAGGACCCAACCCGCGTTGAGGGGGCGGCCGAGACGCTCACTGAGGCGCTGGGCCATCTCGGCGGAACGAAGCGAGGGTTCGTCACCGCGCAGTCGAAGGACGGTGTGGAGCGGCTGGCCCGTGCGGCGTTCGACTTCTTTCAGCGAGTCCCAGGCGGTCGCGATCAATTCCGCCCGCCAGACGGCGAGGAATTGCTCATCGGCCTCGTCCTCGAGCGTTTCGGTCTCGCCGTCGACCAGTAACGGTTCGCCACTGGGGCCTTGTGGGAGTGGGCGGACTTCGTTCGACCGCTTTTGACGTCGCCTGGCGTCGATGATCAGTCGGAACAGGGACGTCTTGAGGTAGTCGCGAAAACGACCGCGCTCGGAATCGGCGCGTTGGAAGTCGCCGCGAATGAACCGCAGGGCGAACTCCTGGAAAAGCTCGTCGGCGGCATCCTGATCGCGCAACGCCGCGAGTAAATAGCGGTAAACCGGCGCTCCGTAACGCTGAATCAGCTTGGATTGCGCGTCACCTCGCCCTGGGGAAAGGCCGTGCGCCTCGCCGAGAACCGTCCAGGCGGTCGTGATCTGGCTGAGATGCTGTTCGATCGAATCCCGGTCCACTCTTCGTCCCCCCGAATCGGTACGAAGGTCCATCGATCGTCGTCTCGCGTTTGACCGAGACTTCTCGGATTGTAACGCGGAGTTTCGCCCCGCGCGCCTCGGAATCGAGCCGATCGCTCAAAGTCGAGGGGGTTTCTCGAACCCGTTCGCGTGTTCACCGTGGCTTCACGCGTGAGCCAACCTCGGTTCACCACGACTCTTAGGACGTTCGGAGTACCTCGGCCGCGTTTCTTCCCCGCGAACATTCTCGGAACAACTCGTTCTAACCTCGTAATAGAAGGGTGAGTCCCGACGAACCACCTTTGGGGAGATCCTGCGAGACGTGCCGCGGTCTCAGCCGAGACGACGGTGCGATCGTCGCGATTCAACCTGAAGAAGCATTCGCTCGGGGAGACACCCTCGCGACAGGGCGGGCGGCCTGAGGGAAGCCCGCGCCATTGGGGCGTCTTGAATCAGCTTCCGGTCACGGGAGTTGAGCCGATCGTCGTCCGCGCCGGGGTCGCCAGGGTTCGGAGAAGCGTCCCGCGAACGATTCGCGGAGTGGGAGAAGCCTGATGAAGGGGATCAAGAGCCTGGCGACCGTGATCCTGATGGGCATACCGGCCTGGGTGGTACTGGCCGGGATCTTTCAGTTCGAGCCGAACTCCATCCTCATCCACGTCGACGAGCCGGGCGTGACGGTCTGGGTCGACGAGCTTCCGACGAAGGCGGAGTCCAGGGAGGTGGGACCCCTCGCGGTCAAGGCCGGGGAGTACCGGGTCAAGGTCGTCCGCGACGGCTTGCCGCTATTCAGCAGAGTCGTGTCGGTCGCTCCGGGAGAGGCCGTCGAGGTCTGGGCGCACTGGAAGGCTCAGGAGAGCGCCGCGGCGGCTCGCTCCGTGCCACGCATCCCCGCCGAGACGCGCGCTTACCAGGGGCATTTCGGAACCGTCACCGGCGTGAGCGCCACCGAGGACGGTCGTCGCGTCATCTCGGTGGCTGCCGACGGAACGCTTCGCGTCTGGGACGCGCTGAGTGGCGAGCCGCGCTGGAACGCCCCCGCGCACGTCGGGGCCGTTTCGGGACTCACGCCACTGAACGACGGTCGACGCGTGGTCACCGCTGGTGACGACGGCTTGATCCGGGTCTGGGACGTCGCGACCGGCGAGTCCTTGCGCCAATTCCACGGCGGCACCGACTCCGCCCTGCGATGCTCCGCCGCCTCGCCCAACGGCGAGCTCGTGGCGATCGGCCTGGTGAGCGGGCTGGTGCAGGTGTTCGATCTGGCCAGTGGTGAGGAACTCGTCCGGCACGGAATCTTGCCCGCCGCGCCCACGGCCCTGGCGTTCTCGCCGGACGGGCGCTCGTTGCTGGTCAGCATGATCGGCTCGGTCGCGCGGGACCACCGAATCGAGGTCTGGGACGCCAGGACGGGCGCGGTCAAACGGACGCTCCAGGGACATTCGGGCCCCGCCTGGTGCGTGACCGTGCTGCCGGACGGACGTCGGGCCCTTTCGGGTGGCAGCGACCGAACCCTTCGACTCTGGGAACTGGAAAGCGGTCGCGAACTGGCCAGGATGACCGACCATCCCGGCGCGGTCTTTTGCGTCGGCCTCTCATCCGACGGTCGCAAGGCGGTGGCCGGAACCAGCCACCTCTGGGACGGCGGCGGCTGGACGGACGCCGCCTCC